>JASHVN010000186.1 GCA_030044555.1 Xanthobacteraceae bacterium
AGGCGACGGTCGAGGACTGCAAGGCCGCGTATCTCCTGTCCTGGCGGCTGGGGCTCAAAGCCAACGCGCTCTACCGCGACGGCTCCAAGTTGTCGCAGCCGCTGCAGAGCCAGCTCATCGCCGACGAAGACGCCGATGACGACGTCATCGAAGCCTTCCTCGACCGGCCGGCTGCGGCGCGCGCCACCGGCCTTGCCGAAAAGGTGGTGGAGAAAATCGTCGAGCGCATCGTGGTCATGCGCGACCGCGAGCGCATGCCCGACCGCCGCAAGGGCTACACCCAGAAAGCCGTGGTCGGCGGCCACAAGGTCTATCTGCGCACCGGCGAATACGACGACGGACGCCTGGGCGAAATCTTCATCGACATGCACAAGGAGGGCGCGGCGCTCCGCTCGCTTCTGAACAACTTCGCCATCGCGGTATCGCTCGGTCTGCAATACGGCGTGCCGCTCGACGAATATGTCGATGCCTTCACCTTCACCCGCTTCGAGCCGTCCGGCCCGGTGCAGGGCAACGACTCGATCAAATACGCCACCTCGATCATCGACTACGTGTTCCGCGAGCTGGCGGTAAGCTATCTGGAGCGCTTCGACCTCGCCCATGTCGATCCGTCGGGCGAAGGTTTTGATGCGCTCGGCAAGGGCGTCACCGAAGGCAAGCCCGCGCCCGATGCGCGCTTTGTCTCCAAGGGCTTGACCCGCTCGCGCACCGACCGGCTCAAGGTCATGCACGGCGGCGCGGAGACTGCAGGCGTATCTGCTCCCTCTTCGCTTGCCGGAGAGGGTCATGGCGGCGGGTCTTCAAACGTCACCGCGCTCGCCCCGCGTGCCGAGATCGCCGGCGCCACGGTGCTCAAAACCACGGTCGAGCAAAAACTCTCTCCGGCGCAGTCGCTGGAGCAAGCCGCGCTCGCCGACCCGCGCGCCCAGGCCAAGGCGCTCGCCGCCGAACGCCGCGCCGAAGCCAAGGCCAAAGGCTACGAAGGCGAAGCCTGCGGCACCTGCGGGAATTTCACTTTGGTGAGGAACGGCACGTGCTTGAAGTGCGATACGTGCGGGTCGACGACGGGGTGTAGCTAGACGAGCGATGAGTCCCCTCACCAGGAACAATCATTTTGTTCCCGTGTGGTACCAGCAAGGCTTCTTAGCTCCTGGTGAGGGTGAACTCTTCGTCTACGACAAGACGCCCGATTACACAATTAATCTTGCAAACGGCAGCCCAAAGCATGTCAAGCGTCGACATGTATCGAGAAAAGGCCCGTATAAGTTTCTTCGATTGACAGATTTGTATACGACTCAATTCTTCGGGGTCTTAAACGACGAGATTGAACGAAAATTATTTGGCGCGATTGATGATCGGGGCGCAAATGCTGTCGCGATGTTCAAGGAATGGCCCAATACCGACAACTTTGATTTCCATCACTCTATCGATCGTCGCCACGGCAATCCGAATGAACACCTAATCGCATTGATCGACTACCTTGACGCCCAAAAAATTCGCACGCCAAAAGGCCTGAGGCTCCTAAAGATAATCGCGGCAAAGACTGGCTTCATTGCTGACCAGAATTCCTTAATGCACTTAATGCAACAATGGCGACGGTTTTTCTGCACAATGTTGGCTGAAGGCTTCTGGGAGATCGTCAGCGCCAGCAAATCGGGCCACAAGTTCATTTATTCGGACGACCCCGTTACTTTGTATAACTGTGATCATTACCCAAACTCACAGATGTGCCGATACCCCTACGATCCTCATATTTTTGAAAGAGGGACGCGTGTAATTTTTCCATTGGACAGCGAATGTTGCTTAGTCGTGTCTCATTTCGAACACGCGAACGATCCAAAAAGGAGCCGCGCGCGACAACAGCGTCGCAACGCGCGCGCCTATGATCAGACGTTGCTCACATATCTTGATGTTCATCGGACGAGGGAGCTTAACACGCGAGAGGTCGCGACCGTGAATTACTTAATAAAAAAGAGAGCTGTGCGCTACGTCGCGGCTGCTTCTCCAGAGTGGCTCTCGCCGGAACGTATTGTTGGGGAGCCAAGATGGAGCGAAATCGACGCGACCCTTCACTACGACGGCTTTGCAAGGAAATTAGCAAGCGGCGAAACAATCACCAAATATGTCGATGATAGCGTCGAATTCTACAACGAATTCGGCGAGCGCCAATTCGTGCCTGGCTGGTTTGTGCGCCGAAAGAAAGGCGGCAAAACCTGACTGGCGAATGTAGCCAGATGAGCAGCGCTAGGATGGGTTGAGCCCTTGCGAAACCCATCCTGCTTGTCTCGTCGCCGATTGATCGATGGGTTTCGCTCCGCTCAACCCATCCTAGGCTCCCTTCACTTGAGGCGCGCCGCAAGGCCTGCCACAAGGATAGCAAGATGATCCGCTCCGTCATCGTGTTCGTGCTGTCGAATTATTCGCTCGCCTTGCTGCTCCTCGGCCTCATCGTCGGCGCCATCGCGGCTTTAAGCGGCGCGCGCGATCGCGCCGCCATCGTGGAGGCGTTCTTTGCCTCCTATCTGCTGTGCGCCCTTGGTCTCGCCTTTCTCTACAACTTCGTCATGCACGTGTTTTTTCAGGAGACGGCGTCGCGCTTCATCGGCTGGCAGCCGAGCCCGTTCGAGACCGAGGTCGGCATCGCGAGCCTCGATGTGGTTAGGCGTGGTGGTCGCTGGCGATGAGGGCCATCATCTCGTAGCCCTGACAGATGTTCAGTCGCGATCCGCCTCGTGCTTCTTGAATCCGATATAGATGCGCGCGTTGGCGGAACGGCCGAGCTCCTTCATGGTTTCGAGCTCGCGCAACCGCAGCAGCGCCGGATGCGCCGAATAGGCCTGCGCAGCCTGCTCGGCCTGGCGCAATGCAGCGATCTCCGCTTCGGTCTTTATCTGCTCGGCCTCGGCCTGCACCCGCGCAGCGAGCCGCGCTGCGGCTGCCTGCGCCTCCGACTCGACTCGGCGGATCTCGGCGTTCGCCTCCGCGTCGATCTGCTGCGTCTGCGCCTTGGTCCGCGCCTCGACGAGCTGCGCCTGGCTCATGCGCTCGGCGGCCAGCACCTTGTTCATGATCTCCTGCAGGTTGCCGGGAAACACCAGGTCCTTGACGTCGGCCCGCACGATTGAGACGCCATAGCGCGCGGCGATCTCCTTTACGTCGCGCAGGATGTCCTCGCTCAGACGGTTGCGGTTGGTCAGGATCTCCTCGAGTGTCATCGAGGCGAGCGAGCGCCGCGCGGCAAGCTGCACGTCGCTGTAAAGCCGTTCCTCGTATTTCTCGACCTCGTGGACCGCCGCCCTGGGATCGGTCACGCGGAACTGCACGATGATGCTGACCCGGATGGCCACCTTGTCGGCGGTGAGGATCTCCTGGCCCTTGATGGTGAGTTCGCGCTCGCGCACGTCGACCAGAACGACCTCGACAATGGGACGATGACGGCCGAGCACGCGGCCGCGTTTGCGTGGGAACTCATAGCGCCCTGCCTCAAGGACTTTCACCAGCACGCCGTTCTCGTACCACAGGGCGCGATGCGTATCCTTGATGATGATTTCCTTCCTCGGCATTGCTCCCCCGCCCCCAGCGCGCCCGCCGCGCGCACAGCGCCTGCCTGAAATACGTGGTGGCCCCGCAGCCGGCTCGATGTGGAGTACGGGTCTTCAGATTGGCCATCTGCTCAGCCATCCTGTCGATGGCAGAGTAACCTTTGTTGACCCGCCCCTGAGCCTGCCGGAGCCACCGGACGGCATGATGGGGTGGAATAGCGCGGTGTCAACGCGGCAACCGGCAGAGCCCTGCCGCAGCTGCCATATAAAAGCCAACCTGCAAGGCTCTCGGCCGCCGCGATTTGCGTCGGTACGGCGACCGTGGTGCGCCGCGACTTTCGTTCTTGTGGCCCACACTGCCGTCACAGGCCGCTTCAGGCACGGAGGCTATGGTGGTCGCCTCAGGACGACGAATCTTGGTTCGAGGTGCTCGCAGCAGTTTCGCACCTAAGGAGGTTCGCCTCACGTTTCCGCCGATAAGCATTCGTGTTACAGTCCCGCCATGAAAACGAAATTACTGGCCCGAGTGCTGGAGCGGATCGAGAACTGGCCTGCGGAAGCGCAGGACCAGCTCGCCGAGCTGGCGCTTGATATCGATGCCGGACTGAACGATGTCGCATATGAGCCGACCGATGAGGAGCTTGCGGGCATCGATTGCGGTTTGCGCGATGCTGAGCAAGGGCGCTTTGCCACCGATGCGGAGGTCGAGGCGGCGTTCGCCAAATTCCGCCACCGATGAAGGTCGTCTTTACCCGTGCCGCGCTCCGGGACCTTGACGAAATTGCCGAATGGCTAGCCGGCCATTATCCGATGATTGCTCCGACTTTAGAGCGCCGCATCCGCGCCGTGATCGCTCATATTGGCCGCTGGCCTGAGAGCGCTCGCCGCTCAACGAAGCGTCCGGGAGTGCGCGTCATTCCTGTCGGTCGTTACCCGTACAGAATATTTTATCGCATCACGGCCGACGCCGTCGAAATCCTCCACGTCCATCACGCTGCACGCCGGCCCTGGGACGAGCGAGCTTAGGCTGCCCCATCCCGTCGGATCAGCCCCCCTGACCCGCCCGAGAATCGCCCGCCCTATCGGTTAACAAGGTATGAATCGCGGGAAAAACATACTTTGGGACTCTCGGCCTGAGTCTCGTTCATGCTCCAAATGCGATTCTTGGAGCGCCCGATGAACACGACGCTGATCATCGCCCTGCTGACGGCTTGCCTGGTCAACATGGCCTGCCTGCTCGGCCATCTCTAAGCCGCTTAAGCCGCAATGGCGTCGTCATTGCGAGCGGACGGCCCCGTGCGACGTCGCGCGGTCCGCTGACAGGCTCCGCGAAGTAATACAGTCCGAAATGCCGGTCTCGATTGCTTCATCGCCGTAGCTTCTCGAAGAGGGGCGTGAGCGCTCTTTAGCCTCGCAATGACGAGTCGGCGAGTTCCTCGCCTGCGACATCGGCTCGTGGAACGCGGGCCGCGCTCGCGCGGTTTTCTATCAGCGACCTTTTGGCCGCCTCTAACATGGGAGGCCGGCATGAACGCGAACGACAATCATCCACGCGGCAACATGCAGCAGCCGGTGACGAGCTGGCTGCATCCGCGGATATATGTGCTCATGATCGCGTTCACCGCGTGGTTCGCGCTCGCGATCTGGAACTTCGCCGGCAGCGGCATCGTCAATTATCTGCTCTTCGTCGTCTCCGGCTTCATGTTCGTCACCGTGACGCTGACGCTCATCCTCTCGCGCGTCGGCCATTCCGGCGCGCCGGCGCAGCGCAAGGCGCTGTCACTGCGCGCCTGGGCGCGGTGGGATTATGACACCCGCACCGGACGACTTTCCGGCGCGCAGGCGGCGGCGCAGATTCTGCTTCCGCTCGCGGCGGCGGCCGTCGGTATGACGGTGATCGGATTCATCTTTCGCTTTGCCGGGCACGCCGTGACGTGACGTCGGTATTGGGGCTCACCGGCTGAGACGAGATTGTCTGTAAGCGCCCGATCAACCCGCGTCGGCATGGATTGCCGGGTCAAGCCCGGCAATGACGAATTCAGAGAAGCCCGGCGCCCCAAGAGTTCAATGCGCAACGCCCCTTTCCGGGCAATGACGATTTGCAACGATCCCGACTTCCGCCGCGGCATCTGCGCAACTACAATGCCCGCCATGGATGATTTCCCGATTGTTCCACCGCTCGTTATCAAGGACACGCCGAAGCCGCGGCGGCTCACCAAGCTTGCCGAAGCGCGCGACTATGTCGACGAGGCGATGCGTATCGGCCATCCCGAGCCGTGGCGCGAAGTGTGGCATCGCCTCAAGGCGGTGACCAACGAAGAGGACGCCATCGAGGCGATCGGCGACCTGCGCGAACTGCTTGAGGAAGAAGATCTGCTGCTGCCGTCCACCGGCGCGTGACCCATCAGCGCATCGCGAAGGCGCGCGCACTCAGCATTCCAGCACCGCCAGGTGCCCCTGCCCGCCATAGGCTAGGAGAACGCGGTCGCGTGTGACGAGCGTCGCGCCAAGTTCGCGCGCCGTGGCGGCGACGATACGGTCGGCCGGATCATTCGGCGGTTGGCCCGGCAAGAACGAAGACGCGATCAGCAAATCAGGCGACATATCGGCCAGCTGCACGCCTGGCGCTTCAAACAGATTGGCAAACCAACGCTCCGGCCTGATCAGCAATTGCAGACGCCCGCGTGACACGAGCATGCCGATTTCCCAAGCGCTGATCGGCGAAATGTAGGTCGTCGCGCCTCGGTCGCTCGCCGCCCGCATGGCATCGATCGCCGCCGGAGCGATGCGAGCTTTTTCAGTCAGGAACAGAAGCGTGCAGGTGTCCAGAAGAAGCGATTGCACCTAGTCTTTCCTCTTCTCCGGACCATACTGCGCATCGAGCCGATCGGCCCATTCAGGATCGGCGGGCTGAGTGAGATCGGTGCCGGGCATGATGCGGGCGAGACCATTCATATAGCCGTAGAGAGGATGAAACGGCTTTTCGCCCCCGGCTGGCGCTACGCCAATCGCGGCTTTGCGCACCCTGCGGAAAACCAGCGTGCGCCCCCGCATATCCACCTGCTCGCTTTTGAACCCGGCTTCGAGCCAGACCTTGGTGAGCACGCTGTTGAAATCGTTATTGCTCCACCACGCACGATAGCGGGAAGAGGCCGGCAGCTTGGCGCCGGTGATCTTCTCGATATCCGCGAACTTCATCGGCACCACGTCGCGGCGCTGATGCTTGAGGTAATCGCCAAGCGCGGCGTATTTCGACATTCGATAGAAACTCCTTTAAGTAAATAACTATGTACATATTTCCATATGTACCGTCAAGAAGGCGCAAATGCGCTCGCGGCAAAAGTCGATCGGCCAATAAATCGGGTCCACCAAGAGGAAGGCTTTGATGCCAGGCCCGGCTTTTTGCACTCTTTCAAGTTCGCGCTATTTTTGCGCGACACATCAAGGAGCCTCCAATGCAACCGTCCCGGCGCGACGTATTTGTTACGATCAGCAGCATCGCAGCGGCTAGCTTTGCCGCCGCCGTTTCATCGCCCGCCCTTTCCTCAGCGCGCGCGCAACCGGTCATGACCACGCCCTCAGGGTTGAAGATCATCGACCTCAAGGTCGGCACCGGCGCCAAGCCGAAGACCGGCCAGACCGTGGTCGTCAACTACACCGGCTGGCTCTACGAAAACGGCAAGAAGGGCAAGAAATTCGACTCCTCGCTCGACCGCAACGAGCCGTTCGAATTCCCGATCGGCCGGGGCCAGGTCATTCCCGGCTGGGATCAAGGTGTCGCGACGATGCGGGTCGGCGGCAAGCGCACGCTGATCATCCCGCCGGATCTCGCCTACGGCGCCAGCGGCGCCGGCGGCGGTCTCATCCCGCCGAACGCCACGCTGATCTTCGACGTCGATCTGCTGGCGATCAAAGGTTAGCGTGTGATCCGGAAAAGTGTGAAGCGGTTTTCCGAAAAGCATGCCCCCGGGCTTGATCCGGGGGATCATGCGCAAACAAAGAGATAAAGCGCGCTTTAGCCGCCGCGGACATCATTCCGGTCAGGCACCGCCCTCTTCCGCTGGCGGCGGAATGCGCGCCTCATGGAAGCGCCGTTCGATCATGGCGTAGGTCTCGCGCACCAGAATGTGGGTCGCGACCTCGTTCTCGGTGCGGCCGAGCTTTCCGAGGCTTGCGAGCAAAACCAGGTAATTGAACGTCTCGGTCGGCAGCGTCAGGCTGAGCGCCCGCGCCTCCGAACGGTTTTCGGGACGAGCCATGAAATGGGAATTCCTCGGATTATAACTTGGTTATAATAGCGTTAAAACTCTTGGCAGGCGAATCGAATTGTGCGAGGGTCGGACTCGGCGAGGGTTTTCGCACAACATTGATGCGGCCCGATCAGTCCAGCGTACGGGTGTCTTCCTAAAGCTTGCGAGTTTGCGGTCCGGCGAGTGCGGATGCGGCTCGGTGAGTTCGGCTTGAGCCGTACCCACCGATTTCGCGCTTGCTCCGGTCATCGCAGCGCTCACGGCGCCCGTTGCGCGCGGCCTTCGCCCTGTCGGCGGCCCAGAACGGCCGCGGCAACCACGAGGCCATTTCCCATGACAATCGAAACCTGGACGCCGGAGCGCGTTGAACAGCTGCGAAGCTCCGTCGTCAACGGCTTGACCTGCAGTCAGATCGCCGCCCAGATCGGCGTCACCCGCAACGCGGTGATCGGCAAGATCCATCGCCTTGGGCTGGGACCGGGCCGTCCCACGGCCGCGCTCGGGCGGCCGTGCCCTGCCCGTCCGCGGCCTTCGCGCCTTGCGTCACAACGGCAGACGCTGCGACTGATCTCCGCCGAGGTCGCCGGCGGCGCAACAAGCGAGCCGGCATCGATCGATAGCGCGCAACCCTGCTCGCTGCTCGACCTTGGG
>JASHVN010000187.1 GCA_030044555.1 Xanthobacteraceae bacterium
CTATTATGTTTTGCCCGAACGCGACCTCCACGCGCAGCTTTTCGATGGTGCGAACTTGAGGGCCAGTTCACATGAAGGCCGCTAGCGATATGCGTGGTTCCGATTGAGGCCAAGCTTTAGAGCCAGGGGGGGCGCGTTGCGCGCCCGACGTGACGGTGTCCAAGCAAAACGAACACGGCAAGCTCATTGCGGCTGCGGCAAAAGCGGCATTATTGCCACTCGGCTGTAAGCGCAAGGGTCAATCGCGCTGTTGGTTTTCCGACGAACGCTTTTGGTGCATCTTCATCGAGTTTCAACCGAGCGCGTGGTCAAGGGGAACGTATCTGAACATCAGTCCGATTTGGTTTTTTCTTGAACAATGGGGTGGTGAGGCGGCTAATCGGTTGAATGGCTACATTGAATTCGAGAGTGTCGAGCAGTTTGGCCCACTGATCGAACAAGCGGCCCAACTGGTCGCCGCGGAAGTTATCGCGCTGCGCGCCAAGTTCCGCACGCTTGCGGACATTCACAGGTTCTTTGCAGGCAATCTGCCATGGAGCGGAAACGTCTATCGTGCGGCAATCACTGCAGGCTTGGTCGGCGACTTCGCCTTGGCGCGCCAGCTGTTCGCGCGGATTAAGGGGCTCGATCCGAACAGACACGGTATCCAGTTGAAAGACAGACAGGCGGAATGTGCCGCACTGGCCGTTTTGCTCGATGATCCGAAGGCTTATCGGTCTGCGATTCGAGAAAAGATCGATGCAAAGAGGCTGGCATGCGGCTTTCCGCCAGATCCGCAATGTCTCGAAGCCATGCAGCTGGGTTGGATTGAGTGAGAACTAACGGCAATAAATATGACCTCATTCTGAGGCGGCAGCGTAGCCCCGTAGGATGGGTTGAGCCCTTGCGAAACCCATCGCTTCCTTTCGCTGATTACTGATGGGTTTCGCTCCGCTCAACCCATCCTACGGGCTAAGACCGCACCCGTCCGCCGTCGACATTGAGCGTCTGGCCGGTCATGAAGGCGGCGTCGTCGCTGGTGAGAAACGACAGGGCGCCGACGAGATCGTCCGGCACCTCGACCCGCTTGATCGCCTGCAGGGTCGCGACGGCGAGAAATTCTTCCTCCATGTTAGCGAAGCCCGGACGCGGCTTGCGCACAATCGTGCCCGGCGAACGGGTCAGCCCCGGCGCGATGGCGTTGACGGTGATGCCGTCGGCGGCGAGGTCGCCGGCCAGCGCCCGGGTAAAGCCGATGACGCCGCCCTTACTGGCGACGTAATGGGCAAAGCCGGTGGTCACCGAGCCGAACGTGCTTGAGGCCATGTTGACGATGCGTCCCCACTTGCGCGCGCGCATGCCGGGAACGAAAGCGGTGGTGACCAGGAACGTGCCGTCGAGATTGATGGAGAGCACCTTGCGCCAATCGGCGAAGCTCATGGTGCCGAAATCCTGCTGCGGATAGATTCCGGCGCAGTTCACCACGATATCGGCGCGGCCGAATTTTTCCTGCACCTGTTTGGCCATCGCGGCGACGGAGTCCTCCTTGGACACGTCGCAGACGACCGCCAGCGCGGTGCGCCCTGCCGCTTCGACGAGCCTCACCGTCTCCCGCCCATCCGCCATGTCGGCTATGGCGACATGCACGCCATCCTCGGCGAGACGCTTGGCGAAGGCCGCCCCGATGCCGTTGGCGCCACCGGTGATGACGGCGACTTTGTCCTTGTGCCCTTTGCCCACGCCATTTCTCTCCAATTGTTGTTGCCATCCCGGCGCGATCTTATCGCTGATTTCTCAGCGAGCGGTCACCGCGTAGACTTCGTTCTTTTCTTACGCTTGCGCCCGGTGCGAGTGGAGCCTTTGTCTGCTGTCGCGGACAGGTCACCGCTGCCGCTGCCCGGCTCGTCGGCAAACGGAACCTTCTTCCACTCCGCGGTGATCTTTCGCGTCACATAATCCTCAAGCGCGAAGTCAAACGTCAACTCACGCCGGAGCTCGTCCAGAGCGGGCATTTCGCCGGTCTCGTCGTCGAGGTCGTTCCCGGCGCCAAGCGTTGCCTTGACGCCGTCCTGCCAGGTTATTGCCGCCCTATCGTCGATCTGATGATACTCGCACAGGCCGGGATCGCAGACCGAATCGATCATCCACCACAGACTTATCAGATCGGACGCCCAGAAGAATCCGACTGCCTGCTTACCTTCGATCAAACGAACTGCAAAGAGTCTCATCCGGGCGTCAATGAGTTGGCAAGGATGCCAGCCCGGGCGGGCAGGGGCTCATCAAAAAAGCGTTTCGCATAATTCGAACAGCCGCGCTGTCTGTGTCAGAAAACTGTCTGTGTCAGAAAGACACGCCTGCTGGATGTTTGCTGGATACTCGATACTTCTGGATACTCGATGCTTGCCACACGACCGAAGGCAAGCGAACAACTATCGCTTGCGTGCAGTATGGCAGGCCGCCGAGTCGAGGACAAGCGTCCGGCAATAAAGAAACAACGGCCTTCCGCGCGTGGGGTGCGCGGTGCGCGGGACGAGTGAGCCTTGCCGGCCTGCTTGTTCGCCTGGCTGCAGTCAACCTTTGCGCGGCTGGCCGGGCGCGGGGCCGATCGAAAGAAGGCGCGCGGCGCCGGCGTTCAGGCGGTCTTGAAGATGTTGCCGATCACCAGAATGACGTAGCCGGCGACCGCGACCCAGAACGTGTACACAGTGATGTACGGAATACGGACATATATCGAAATGATCGCGAGAATGACCAGCACGACCGAGAGCCAGAATGTCCAGGCGGAGGGCGTATGTAACGGCATGATGTCTCTCCCCAGCATTGCGGTCTGCCGCCCGCAATTGATGGCGGGCAGCGAAACCTCACCGCAACTATTCTACACCGCGCTCCGCGAATTTTTTTTGACCCCTCGCCGTGTCCGCAAGCGGCAACGTTGCGCGCATGAGACGCGGGTTTGCCCCGTTGCCGCCGGTTTGTCGCCTGCGCTCCGCTGTGCTAACCGCACGCGCCAGTGTGGCGGTTCAGAAGTTCGCAAACGGGCGTGCCGCACAGTCATGCGGACTTCGGAATCGGGACGCTAGAGCACGATGCCGAAAAAGCCTGCGCCGGACCTGATCCGGGGTGGAAACCGGTTTTCGGATAAGCATGCCCTCGAGCTTGACCCGAGGGATCATGCTCAAAGGAGAAATTTAGACCTTGATCTGATTCAATCGAATTGGGTCAAGGTCTAGGAGCAAAAAGCAATGCCCGACGCCCTCGAACTCCTCAAAACCCGCCGCTCGTTCAAAGCGGTCGAGCTGTCCGGTCCCGGACCGTCCGCGGCCGAGATCGACACCCTGCTGACTGTCGCCTCGCGGGTGCCTGATCACGGCAAGCTCATCCCGTGGCGCTTCATCGTGTTCGAGGGCGAGGCACGGCGCGCGGCCGGCGCGGCGATCGTTTCCGCCTTCCGCGGCAAATATCCCGACGCAAAGCCCGAACAGGCCGACGCCGAGCGTGAGCGGCTCACCCGCGCGCCGCTCGTCATCGCCGTGGTCAGCCGCGCGGCGCCGCACGTGAAAATTCCGGAATGGGAGCAGGTGCTGTCGGCCGGCGCGGCGGCGATGAACCTGGTGCTGGCGGCGCACGCGCTCGGCTACGGCGCGAGCTGGATCACCGAATGGTACGCCTACGATCGCGGCGTGCTCGATGTGCTGGGCCTAAAGCCGCACGAGAAAATCGCGGGCTTCGTGCACATCGGCCGGCCGCCGGGTGCGCCCGACGATCGCCCGCGTCCGCCGCTTGCCGAGATCGCGACGCGGTTTCAGGCCTAGTGAGCGGCGATAGCTAAAGGACCGGAGTTCTGATCCAAGCCCATTGGACGCCGCCAACAACAGGGGTCGCAACCAGCCACAAGGATTTCATATGCTTCCCGCACCGCAAATTCTATTAGCTCACCGGCACGCATTGCGACGTGGCGTGTGGTGCAAGCGGCGCGTTGAACTTCAATTTCAAGTCGGCCCGCGCGCCATAACCGTCATGCTGGGCTTTCAGAATGAAGTCGGCCAGCGCGTTGAAGTCCGGCGGATCGGCCAGATCACGATCGACGCTGAAATTCCCTGCTGAATCGTCAGTGGAAAATCCGAGGCGTCCAAGCGCGGCTATGACGTTGGCGGACTGATGGAACGTCCGCGCCGCGCCCGCGCCATCGTAGTAAAATCCCGACGCCGCTTCGCAATACGCCTTCCTGTTGTTGTCGTGGAATAGGCATTGCACGTAAGCCTGGGTGGCATGCGGCACCGTAATGGCCAGAAAACGCCCGTGGGAGCTTGCAGGGTTTCCGCTGACGTAGATCTGTTCGAGGCGGTCGACCACCGGGCAGCGATATTGCACCAAGAGATCATGATAGGTCCCAGCATCCTGCGCCGCGACGGGCAGCGGCATGATCAGGGCCGCTAAAATAAAGGACGCACGCTTGAACATCGTTCGATCCTTGCTCGTAAGCGAGATGGCAAACCGAATTCCCCTTCAAGGAGCCTTAGAACAAAAAGGGAACATAAATGGCGGCAAGGTCAAGTCGCAAAAGAGTTGCCGTTATATTTTTTCGGTGCGCGCGTCGCGTGTGACAGCTCAATGCCGCAGGCACGACGGAAGCGAGATGAGATGATCGCGAGGGCGCGTTTGCGGAAAATCTGCCGGGAGCGAACGAAAGTTCGCTCCCTCTGAGCACAAGGCTCACTCAGGCCGCCGATCGAAATCGGAAAACTTTGGCCTTTGAATTTTGCCTTTGAATCGGGACTTCGAGCGTGCCGGCTACTTTACCGTGAGCACGAGGCCGTTGAGGTCGGCGCTGACGATGGCGCCGACCGAACGGCCGGTCAGCGTCAGCACCGCGCCGTTCTGGTTGGTCAGCACGATCGCCTGCGCGCCGCGTCCGACGGCCGCGCCGACGTTGCCCGCCGCATAGACGCCGTTGACGTCCGCCGGCCGGCGGATGTGGCTCACCGTGCCGCGGAAATACGTATGCGAAGCGCCGAAGGTGAAGCCATAGCTCAGCCCGCCGATCCCGAGCGGGTAGCGCGCGCCGTGGAAGAAGAGCATGCCCGAACCGGCCGAGCCGCCGATGACAAAGCCGGCCTTGACCACGCTGAAGGTGATGCCGCCGCTGTCGGCGCGGGCAATGGCCGGCAGGCTTGAGGCGGCGAAGGCAACACTCAGCGCCGCCAGGGCGGCACGGAACAGGGGCGCACGAAACAGGGGCTTCAGTCGCATCGGGCTTCCTCCTTGGTCATGGTCGGCTGTTACGCTCACGCATCGCGACTCGCGGCCCTTATGGCATACGTTCACCCGGCAAGCGGCGGCGAAAGAGATCGCGTCCCGACGGAGATGACACGGCCGCTGACGCCGGCTTGGCCGTTGCTCCGGCTTGGCCATCGCTAATGCTGCGGGCCGAGCGGCCGCCGCCTTTTATGGCGCGGCTGGCCCCGGCACATTCTTGACTGCTAGGCTTTCTCTATGCGGGCCGCTGCAGGCGCGGATGCGGCGGTCAGAACGAAACGCCGACGCGCCGGCCCTTCTGCCAGACCAGATAGCAGGATTTTTTGACGCCGCCGTGGTTGAGAATGAACCTCTTGGGAATGGGGGCGCTGCCATGCACCTCGATACAGGCGCCGCCGGCGCTGATATCAACGATATTGCAAGCGGTGGGCTGGCTTTTCAGATCGGTAAAAATAGTGCCGTTCTTCGGCACCAGCCCACTGGGCCGCATCCGATGAAAGCGCCTGTTCTCGTGCGTTCCGCCCGGCATAACGTGGTTCGGTAAAGAAATTCGCCTACATATTAGCACAAACGCGCGCGGCCGCGGAGCCGAACGCTCGCCCGGACGCGGCCGATTTACCCACCTATTCTAAACCGGAGTTTGTTGTTGATGGGTAAATTGCGTTCGTTCGCAGATGGAAAAATTGACCGTGTCGGCCCGGCCGGCGGCCGCTGACTGTGCGGTACGCTCGTTTGCGAATTTCGGAATCGGGGCGCTCGTAAGCGTCAGGCGGCCCGGATTTGCCAGCAGCGCGCATCGGCTTCGATGCGTGCGATCGCCTCCGCGAGGCTGCGGGAGTACGTGATGAAGCTCCTGCCGAGCCAGTTCTGCCGCTGCACGATGAAGGTGCCGCGGTACTCCACCACATAATATTTGCTGTTTCCGCAGATGAAGGCGCGTTCCGACGCCATCTGAACCTCCGCATCCGAAAGCCCAGCACCCTCCCTCCTCGATAATATAGAGCCTTTAACCGCGTACGGACAGCAAATGATGCTGCGATTGAATGACGCGACATCGCGAAGCCGATGCAGCGTGCGCGAAAGCCGAAGCGGTGCTCCACCTATCCGCCCGCCGTTCTCTGCCGGTATGCCTCGATGGCGTCGCGCAGCGCCGGCGGCATCGGCTCGGGCTTGCCGGTCGCAAGCGACATCATGGCGGTCACCATGCGGGCGCGCAGCCGCTCGAGTCCGTCGCGGTGGCAGACAATGGCGATGCCGAGCGAGGAGCGGCCGATGCGCTCGACCAGCAAGGTCAGGGCGATGACCTCGCCCATCCGGCTCGGAATCTTGAAGTCGCATTCGATGTGCACGAAGGGAAAGCCATAGCGGTCTGCCATCACCAGCGTGGCGTAATCGTGCCCAAGCTCCTCCTTGTACCAATCCTCGATCAGGCCGTTGAACATGTCGAAGTAATGCGGGAAGTAGACGATGCCGGCGGCGTCGCAATGGGAAAAACGGATCGGTACGTTGCGGGTGAACGCGCCGGCGGGCGGCGCAAATCGCTGCTCTTGCATCCAATCGCATCCTGATTTCGGTGTCTTCGGCGCGCGGAGCCTAACTCTCCCTCGCGCCCGATGAAAACGGGAATGCCCCCGCACGCCGCTCCCTGATCCCTGACGGGCCGCGCGCGGGCGGGTTTCGTTCGCGCGCGGTTCGGGCTACGCTAGACCTTGATCCAATTCGATTGAATTGGATCAAGGTCTAAATTTTTCCTTTGAGCATGATCTTGTCCGAAAACCGGTTTCCACTTTTCGGGATCATGCTCTAGGTGACAGCAACGAGATTTAAGGAGGCACAATGAGCAACGGCAGTTCATTGACGCTCGGCGAACTTGAAGCGCGCATCGCCGCCGTGCGTGACAACATCCGCGAACTCGTCGAGCAGGCGGCTGCGTTCTCGGGCGCCGAAGACGAAGCACGCAATGCCGACCGCATCGCGCAACAGAACGACGAACTGGACAGGCTGATGAAGGAGCGCGACGCGCTGTTGAAGAAATAGAGTAGGGGCCGCGCATAGCCCATGCATCCCCGAGGCAGAAGCGCCGCGGAGGCTTTAAGCTTTCCCGGCCGCCTTGCGCAAAGCGGCGTTGATGCGCTCCTGCCAGCCCGGCCCCTCTTCCTGAAAGAAATCAAGCACGTCGCGGTCGATGCGCAGCGATACTGTTTCCTTGGCGCCGGGCACGGATGGCTGTTTTGGCGGCGCTTCCGCCGGTTTGGGCGCGGTGATGGCCTTGAAGGCCTTTTCGGCGGCGCTGCGCGGATCGTGGGTGGGGCGGCGGCTCATGGGCGTCACTATAGCAGATTGTGCGCGGGTGCGGGAGTGATGTGGGCGCTCACGCCGGGGGCGGGTAGTGACTCAACGGGCTGGGGAGTGACTTAATTATTGTGGCGGTCAAAGAAAGCCGTCGATCGCAATGGCAGCCATTGCGATCGACGGCATCGAGCGACCAAAGTGAAATTATGCTTCATTCAAGCTGAGCTTCTACCTCAGGCCGTCCGGCATGGCGTCGTTGATCGCCCGCAGCAGGATGAGCAGCGCGCGATTGAGCGGTGTCGCGATGCCGTGGCGCTCGCCGGCTCTAACGATGGCGCCGGTCAGCGCTTCGACTTCAAGCCGCCGTCCGGCCAAGCGGTCGAAATACATCGAGGTGCCGAGCTCGCCGGAAAACGTGAACAGCGTTGCCATAGCGCGCGCCGGCTCGTCCTCTGCCAGGCGGACACCTTCGGCGCGCGCCACCGCTACCGCCTCGTCGAGGATTTTGCCGCAAAGCTCCTGCACGTCCGGGCGGCGCAACACCGCCTGGCGCTGCAAGGTCAGCGTGGTGATCGGATTGGCGACGGCATTGATCAACAATTTGCGCCAGGCCAGCGTGGCGAAGTCGTCGTTGAGCGCGACGCGTAGCGGCGTGCCGGCAAACAGGGCGGCGAAAGCCCGGCCGGCGGCATCGTCCGGCACCGCGATATCCGGATCGGCGCCTTGCCGCATCCGCACCCGGTCGGGCGCCAGCCGCTCGCCATTGTAATAGACGATCGCCGGAACCATCGCGGCGCCGCCAACGAACGGCGCGACGCGCTCGACATGGCCGATGCCGTTTTGCAAGACCGCGACGCGCGTCGAGCGCGCACATAGCCGCGTGAGCCACGGCGCCGCCGACTCGGTCTGGTGTGTCTTGGTGCACAGCAGCACCCAATCGGCCGGGTTTTTGATCTGCGCCGGATCGGTATAAGCGGCGAGCGGCACTTCGACCGTGCCGTGCGGCGCCTCCAGCGTGAGCCGCGCGAGCGGCTGGCGCGTGCAGGCGATCACATCATAGCGTCCGCTGGCGGCGAGACAGCCCGCGGCGGCACCGCCGATGCTGCCGAGGCCGATGACGGCGATGGAAAGGCGCGGATCTGCAGGAGGGAGAGCGGACATGGGATTCGAGCGTAGCCGGAATGAAGCGCGGCGCAATGCGGGCCGGCTGTGCTATCGCCGGACTTCGGAATCGAAGGAAACGGGTGTGACCGTTTTGTCTCACCCGTCCGATACTTACCGATTGCCACGATGGTGCCGCTTTGACGCCTTGATTGTCCGCAACTTCGCCTTATCCGATTACAACGAGAGGGAAGCCATGAAGTTACGCATTCTGTTGGTGAGCGCGGTCGCCGCGTCTATCGCTTGCCCCCTGGCGGCGCAGGCACAAGGGATTCCGGACGGCATCGCGCACGGCGCTGCCGTGGGCGGTCAGGCCGCGGGACCGGTCGGCGGTTTTGTCGGCGGCGTGGTCGGCGGCTTCATCGGCGGCGTCAACGGCCTCTTCGGTATTCATCCGGTGTCCTACTCGCCGGGCGTGCCGCCCGCATATCCGCATCACCGGCATTGGCGCCGGCACGCGTACCGCTACGAGCACCATCACCCCGTCAAACACACGGGCTGAAACAGCGCCTCACGCAAAGCGAAACCCGGCCCCCGTGGGGGGCCGGGTTTCTCTTGTCATGAGAGGCGCGGCTCGCGATTACCGCTCTGCTCCCGCGCCCATGCCGGATCCACCTTGTACACGCGGACCGGGGCCGCCTCTGTTAGGGTAATCGCCACGCGGAACATAATTGTAGATCCGGTGGTGATGCAGTGAGTGTCGTTGCGTCCGAGCCAAGGACGGCGACGTTGCACTCAACAAGCCGCCCGTCAGCACTGCCAGGGCGAGAATAA
This sequence comes from Xanthobacteraceae bacterium, assembly GCA_030044555.1. Classification (GTDB taxonomy): domain Bacteria; phylum Pseudomonadota; class Alphaproteobacteria; order Rhizobiales; family Xanthobacteraceae; genus BOG-931. Next base: position 9,463 of record JASHVN010000187.1, read on the forward strand.
GCGTCTTTTTCATCATTCGATCTTCTTTCGGCTGCCGGCATCAATCCGTCGGCGCCGGTCTTTATTCGTTTTGTCCATTGTTTCGTGTTTGCCGATTGGCCGAAGAGCTACGGCGCTCGGAAACTAGCGCTCTGCGCCGATACCCATGCCGCTGCCACTGCCGACGCGCGGTCCCGGGCCACCCCTGCTGACGTCGGGTTGGCTGTACCCGCCGTAATAGTTGTAGAGCCCGCGGTAATGGCGGCCGTATCCATGGTGATGGTAGCCGTAATAGCCTTGCGCCAGGGTCACGCTCGATGTGCCCACGGCCGCCGTAAACGCGGCGCCCACGAGCAAAGCCGACCCGACCATAAGTTCCTTCGCTGTCATGGTTCAATCTCCAGTCTGCGTACCGGATGAAAAATCTCCATGCGGCTTTTTGTTCGGTCACAAAGTCTTGTGAAACTCAGAAAAAGTCTTGTGAAACTCAGAAAGGAACAATCGCAAGCTGCGCAGAGGCGCATCGTTTCATTGCAGACGTTTAGTAACAGTCGTTTTCGCGACATATATCTGCAGCAAAAGCCACGGCTGGTCTGCGCCGGCAATGCCGGTCGAAACGCGCGCCAGCACCGCGCAGACTGAGGGCCAAGCTCGTCATTGATCTATTTGGAATTGATGTATTTGATCCGCTGGCTTAATCAGCACGCGATGCCCCGCAAATGGCGTAGCGCTTTGTGAAAGGGAGCAGCATGCCCGGCTACCTTGAACTCGATCCCGCGACCGCTGAGCGGCGGCAGATCTACCGGACGCTGGTCGGCTCCGTAGTACCGCGTCCGATCGGCTGGGCGTCGACGGTCAGCAGCGAGGGGCGCAGCAATCTCGCGCCGTTCAGCTTCTTCACCGTGGTCTGCGTGGTGCCGCCGATGATTTCGCTCACCATCGCCCGCAATCCGGACGGCAGCGAAAAGCACACGCTCAAGAATATCCGGCAGACCGGCGAGTTCTGCTTCAATGTGGTGACCGAACCGGTGTGGAAAGAGATGGTCGATTCCGCCAACGGCTTTCCGGCCGAGGATTCCGAGTTCGACGAGACCGGGCTCACGCCGCTTGCAAGCGTGAAGATCAAGCCGCCGCGCGTCAAGGAAGTGCCGATTCATTTCGAGTGCAGGCTGCATCAGGTGATCGAGCTTGGTCCGAACCGGCACCCGCTGGTGATCGGCGAAGTCGTCTTCATGCACGTCGATCCGGCCTGCATGACCGGCGGCTATATCGACATGCGCAAGCTCAATCCGATCGGCCGTCTCAACGGCTTCTTTTACGCGACGCTCGGCGAAATATTGGAGCGCAAGTTCGATGACGGGCAGCCGCGTTAGCGGCCTGTTCCGGCTCGAATACGTCACGTGAGACAAGCGCTGCCCCAGCGCCAAGCAATCAGTGAGGGAATCCGCCTCCTTAAGTCTCAAATGTGCTGATCGAGAGGGATCGACGGCGTTTTCCGACTGCCGGGGAGACTGGAATTCAGCGGAACAGATGCCAAACGAACATCAACTGCGTTCATTCTCGTAATGGAGCGATCCTCGACACCCGCTTCGCTTTGCTCGGCCGAGCCGGTAAACTGCGGTCCGCAACGATGGCAATCTGTCAGGTGACGCAATGGCACATGTGACCTACAAGGTCGTCCGCCACGAAGATGGCTGGGCCTACACCGTCAATGGCGTGTTTTCGGAAAGCTTTCCCACGCACGCGCAAGCGCTTGCAGCCGCCCGCCGCGCCGCAGGCGAGCAGCGTGTGCCGGGAGAGAGCGAGAGCATTGAGTACGAGGACGAGAACGGCCGCTGGCACACCGAACTCGCGCCTGGCCGCGATCGGCCGGAAACCGACGTCGATGACAGCGCCTAAAGCATGATCCCGAAAAGTGGATACCGGTTTTCGGAAAGATCATGCTCCAACAATAAGCTAGTGTGGTGGATTTGAAGTTCCTAAGATCCGGCGGCAAACTCGCGTAGGAACTTCAAATCCCAAAAACCACACTAGAATCATTAAATTGCTAGTGTCCCTTTGATTCCGAAGTTCGCATCAAAGCAGCAGCCGCCGGTACATGCGAACTTCGGAATCGGGACACTAGAGCGGGATAACGATTCAAGGAAAACCCATCCCGCTCTAGAACTGATCCGCAGCCAATATCAAGTTCGCTCCGGCACTGCGCTACCACGGGTGGCGGTCATCATCAGGGGCGGCGGTAATAATGACAATGGTACGGGCCAAGGACCAGAGTGCGGTAGCATTTCACGAAATAATGCCGCGTACGGTACTCGCGATATTGCGCCTGCTGTATGGGTGAAGCGGCCATTGCCGCGCCTTTGATTGCGCTTGTGGCGGCCGGGACGGCCTCGGCACTGTGGCAACACATGAGACCGATA
>JASHVN010000188.1 GCA_030044555.1 Xanthobacteraceae bacterium
GTGGTGGACGCGGTCAGCGGCGAGGCGACCCTCGAAACTGCAGCCGAGGCGCGCAAGCAGGTGATTCTCGCCGACCGCCTCGTCATTTCGAAGTCGGACCTCGCCGCGCCGGCGGTCGAGCGGCTGACGCGGCGTCTGCAACAGCTCAATCCGCGCGCGCCAATCGACGTCGCCGTCGCCGGCGCGCTCGATCCCGATCGCATCATCGCACCCACAAACGAGGAGCGCACTGGCTTCCTGGCCGAGGCCGAACACTCAGACGGCATCGAGAGCTTCGTCATCGAAACGGCGGAGCCGGTCGAATGGCCTACGTTTTCCCGCGCGATGGAAACGCTGACCGCATTACGCGGCGCCGATTTGTTACGCGTCAAAGGCCTGCTCAATGTCGCGGGCTGCCGCGGGCCGGTGGTGATCCAATACGTACAGCATCTCGCCCATCCGCCGGTCGAACTCGATTCCTGGCCGGATGAAAATCGCACAAGCCGCGTGGTGTTCATCACGCGCAACGTGCCGGAGCGGCAGGTGCGTGATCTCTTCGCCGCCATACGTGCGCTGGCAGGCCCGGTTTCACAGCCATAGTGGAGCCGGTGCAGCCTGCCGCCCGGCCTTCACGCGGAGCGGCGCGTGGCTGCAGCCGCGCGCTGAAAGGCCAAGGCGAGAAAGAGCACGAGAACCGTCGCGAGCCCGAATAGCTGGGTGATGGGGTCGCTCTTGTGTGCGACGATGCCCATGATGCTGCTGGCGATCGTAAGGATCGCGAGCGGTACGACGGCAATCAAGGCGATGCGCGCGCATTGCGACCAATGCTTCGCTTGCGCGTCCTGCTGCTGCAGCAGGGTTTCAATCTGCTCGTGGAGCGTATTGATCTTGGTTTCCATTTCGTCCGGCGTCATGGCCGCCCGCACCTGCAATTTGAACGCTACATGCCGCGGAAGCCGCATGCCATCCGCGGAGCAATCGCGATCACCTTTACGCTATGGTCGCGAAATTGCGCATGCAGGTTCATGCGTCCTCGATACTTAAATGTGCGGCCGGCAATATCGAGCGATCAGGCCGGCCCAATCTCCGCAACGGCGCGGCGTAGCGCGGCGATCAGGTCGCTGCTGTGCGCGAGATGCCTTTCTTCGGCGTTGAGAATGCGCTCGAAGGCCCGCCGCTTGAGCCCAAGCACGTCGATGCCGCCCTTCTGCGGATCGATGCCGGCGGAGTCGCAAACGATGTCGATAAGCCGCTCCACCGCGTGCAGCCGCCCGAGCAGATAATCATTCTCGCGGTAACGCCGCGAGAAGAAGCCGGCAAAGTTATTGAAGCCGATTCCTTTCAGGCTTTTCGCGCCGGCAAAGCCCTTGAGCGTATACACGTCCTCCGGGCTGATGCGATCGATGAGAATTTCGCGCAGTTCGCCGGTGCCGCGCCCGGCGCTGACCGAAAATGTGAGCACGTCCCAGAACGGAAAGCCGAGATAATTGATCAACACCTCGCGCCGCGCTTCCGGATGCCAGGTGGCGGGATCGAGCGAGGCCAACAGCTCATCCAGATCGTGCGTGGTGGCGTTGAGATCGATTTCCTTACCCAGCGTTTCCACCAGCGCGTCGATAATCTTGACGCTGTCGCTGGCCACGACGCCGCGCGCATAGGCCGGCAGATCTCTTGCCTCCGCCGCCGTGGGCGCCTTGTCGAATAGTTTCTCTGCCAGAGCGTGGATGCTCGGACTGAACGACCGCGGCTCCTCCCAGCGCTGCAGCACGTCGAGCCGGAGATAGAATTCCCGCTTCAGCCGATCGACGACGACGGGATCGAGTCCCGGAAAACGGCCCTCGTCCAGCAGCCGATACAGCCGGTTCTGCCCTTCTATGAGAAAATGCAGCCGCCGCCTGCGGTAGTCGACGTCAAAGGCAAGGAAAAATTCGACCCACAGCGGCAACCGCGGCGTCGCGGCGGCTTCGTGCTTGAGCGCCTCGCTCTCGGTCTTGCTGTAGACGATGCCGCGATGGACAGTCCAGGCGTTGATGATCTCTTCCATGACGCGGGCGAGCGCCGAGTTCGGCGAAGCCCCGCCGATCATCGCAATCGTGCGGGCGACGAAGCCGCGAACCGAAGCGAGTTTCAGCCGCACATAGCCCTCGTGGGCGAAGCCTGCTTCCCGCGCCACGCGCGCATTGACCTGTTCGCGCCAGCCCTGAACATCGTCCACCGTGAACGGGCCGTGAAGCGGCTTGTTGAGGACGTCGCCGACAAGTTCGCTGACGTGCGGCCGGGCATCGTCGATGATCGACTTGATGCTGCGGACCTGGGTGTTGAGGTTGGTCACCCAGTTGAGTTCGTTGGCAATCGGCTGCTCGGAGGGCAGGTCCGAGAGCGCCTCCTTTATGGTCGAAAAAAAATTAGGCAGGTCGGTATGGGGGCCGGAGCGTATCGATTCCGGTTTGGCATCGATAAAAATCAGCCGCCGGTCGACGTCGCGATAGGCGGACCGGTTGTTGATCGCCGCGATCGCCTCCCGGAACGGACGATTGTTGAGCACGGCGCCGTCAATGAAAGCGGCCGTGGCTGGATCGATGTCGGCACGCAGATGCCGCTCGAAATTGCGCAGAATAAACTCTTCGCGGCACGGCCATCGTGCGCCGCGGTCCGCCACCAACTCGTCCATCTCGACGATCTGCGCCGGCGGAAACGCACCCGGAAAGCACGAGGTCGCGCGCGCGGCAAACGCCAGCGCCGGCGCATTGTCCATATCGAAATCGCTCTCCACCGTGCCGTCGGCGCGCCGGCGATATTTGAATTGCAGCACGTGACGATGTTCGAGCTCGTAAATGAGCGGCGGATCGTGAATCTGAAGAAGCCGGCGATAGCCATGATAATCGGTGACGGTGACAAATAGATCGAGGCCCTGCCCCGATGGCAAGAGCGAGGCGGTCGGCGTTTTCGGCTCGCCCATGGCGGTGGCGGCGTCGTACATCAGCCCGGCCATCACCGGGCCGGAGAACGGCGGCTTGAACCAGCGCGAGCGCAGAAAAAGCGAAAGCTTCCGACGCACCTCCTTGTCTTTGATCGCGTCGATCTTGCCCATCACCGCCGCCGCCCAGATCACCGGGCGCACCATCAATTTGCTCAATGCGCCGGCGCGCGCCTCCGGCGCCAACAGCACGGTCACGTCGGCATTAGCGAGCCACAGATCGCGCAGCGGCGCGGTGGGCAGGTCGTGGCTCAACGCCCGCGCCAGCATGCTGGCATTGATGCCGCCGGCGGAAGCGCCGGCGAGCGTGTCAACAATGACCCGCAGCTCCAGCTTGCGGCCGATCTCGCGCAGCAGAAAGAAATAATCGGCCTCGGTGTCGTGCTCCGGGTCGCGCGGATCGAACTCGTCGAAATACGCAGCCTGGGCGCGCCGCGTCCGATCGGTGATGCGGTGCAGAGCGCACGACGCCCGCACCAGCTTCAGGATCTCTTTGCAGATGCCATGGATGTAGACTGCGAGCGAAACTCCGCCGAAGCAGACGAGCGCGATGCGTAGTTCTTTCTCGCGCAAGAGCACCCCTCCGGAAGCTGGCAGCGCGGGTCTGTGGTTTTCCCCTACATTGATCCGATTGGAGTCGATATTGCGTTAATTTTCAACCACCAGGCAGTCTCGGTCCGGCTTCGCTGTCGCCGATCGCAAGACGACCGGTCGTACACTGAACCCTACGGGAGCAACGGGCGACCAATGGGACGCCGCCTTCCTGTTACGGAATTTTCGGCGTTGCGGGAGCACGATCGATGAATATTGCCGCAGCGTCGCGAGGACCAGATCCCGTCGATGCAATATTCGTGCTCGGCATGCTGGCCTTGGTGATCGGCATCGCAGCCGCCGTGATCGTGCGCCGCTGGCGAGGCTCGGGAGAGTCCGATCGCAGCCAATGGTCGCCGCGGCAGATCGCGATCGATCGGCGCTGGCGGCTGGTGCTTGGCGTTCTCGTGATTGTCGGTTGGGCCTGCATGGCGATCGCGCTGATCGATGATGCGCTCAGGCCTGGAGTCGCGGCATCGTTGCCGAAGGCAATCGGGTCGGTGCCGCTGCCCGCATGGTTCGCGCTGGTGATGCACCCGTGGTTGGACTATCACGGCATGTGGTATGTGCTGTGGGCCACCGGCGCCTGGCTTGCAGCCATCTTCGACAGCGGCGGCGGCAAGCCGCGCCCCTTCAAGCCGGTTTACGGATTTATCTGTTTCCTCGCTTTAGCGTCCATAGGCGCCAATGTGGCGAGCATCTGGGCTTAGCGATCGATCCCGCCGCGGCCGGCGCGCCGATGCGGCCGGGGTGAACCCCGCCGCTTCCAGCAGCGACCAAATCAGCGGGACAGCGACGGAGACTGCGTGATGCCGGCCGGTTCACCAAGGGAGATCGTGCGCGCGGGGATCACGGTGATCGCTTCAACCTCCTTTTCGGTGGGGCTGTTCTTGATGCTCGGCGTTGCGCGCTGGGTCCAGCATGAGCCGCTGTGGTACGTCATGCTCACGTTCGTGCCGCTTCCGATCGGCGTTTTGGCAGTCGTCGTGCACGCGCGCCGGATGTTGGCGGCGGTTCGCTAAGCGCAGTCGATCACCTCCAGGCTCGCCTTTCGGTATCCTGCTCGCTAGTTCTGCTCCCGTCCCGCGATCTCCGCCTGCCAGGGCGCGATGGCGCGTTCGCACCAGCCGATCAGCCAATTCAGCCCGACCGCCAGCACCATCAGCACGATGATCGGCACGAACATGGTGGCGGTGTCGAAATTGTCGGCGGAATTGATGATGATGCCGCCGAGGCCGGAGATTTCGGTAAAAAATTCGGCGATCACCATGCCGACCACGGCACGGCCGACTGCAAGGCGAATGCCGGCCATGATGTAGGGCAGCGTCGCCGGCAGCACGATGCGGCGCAGAATGACGGCATCGGAAGCGACCAGCGCCCTGCCGACTTCGATCAGCGCCTTGGGCACGGATTTCACGCCGAGCCAAGTGTTGATGACGATGGGAAAGATCGACATCAAGAAAATGACGGCGGCCTTCACGGCAAAGCCGAGGCCGAACCAGAGGATCAACAGCGGCACCAAGGCCACCAGCGGCATGGCGTAGCCGCCGGTGATGAAAATGCCGAGCGCCGCCTCGGCCGTACGGAAGCGCCCGATCACGAGGCCGAGCGGCACGCCGACCAGGATGGCGATGCCGTAGCCGAGGAGGAACGGCTGCAGGCTCTGTCCGAGCGCATAGGCGAGCTTGCCGTTGCGGATAAGCGTGATGAAAGCGGCAAAGATCGCGCTGGGGTAAGAGCCGAAAATCGGGTTGACTTGGCGGCCGAAGAACTCCCAGAAGGCGAGAAAGATGCAGAGCGCCGCGACGGTGATGATCCAGCGCGGCAGCGGGCGCTTGGCGTCCACGACTTCTCCCGCTTCATCGGTGGCGGCGCGGCGTTCGGCAACATCAACCATGACGGCCTCGACCCTCAATGCAGCGTCGCGGCGCCATGAACGCCGTCACCATGAACGCCGGCATCATTGACGCCGGCACCAGGAGCGCCGGCGCCGTCGTGCAGCGCCTGCCAGATGTGATAGCGCGTCTGCGCGAACGCCTCGGAACCGCGGATTTTGGCCAGATCCTCGCGCGGGCGCGGCAGCGGCACTTCGACGATTTCGTGCAGGCGGCCGTGCTGCATCACCACGACGCGGTCGGCGAGCAGCACCGCCTCGTCGAGATCGTGGGTGACGAACAGGATCGTCTTTTTGGTGCGCGCGTGAATCTGCAAAAGCTCGCCCTGCAGCGTCTCGCGCGTCTGCGCATCGAGCGCGCCGAACGGTTCATCCATCAGCAGCACCTTGGGATCGATCGCGAGCGCCCGGGCGATGCCGACCCGCTGCTGCATGCCGCCCGAGAGTTGATAGGGCCGCCGGTTGACGCTCCCGGAAAGCCCGACCAGCGTCAGATATTTCATCGCGGTGTCGCGCAACGCCGCCCCGCGCATGCCTTTCATTTCCAGGCCGAACTCGACGTTCTTCAAGGCGGTGAGCCAGGGCAGCAATTCGGCATGCTGGAACACCATGCCGCGATCATAACCGCAGCCGCTGATCGCGGTGCCGTCAACGGTGACGCGGCCGGCACTTGCGGTCTCGAGCCCCATGGCGATGCGCAAAGCCGTGGTCTTGCCGCACCCGGACGGACCGATCAACGCCACCACCTCGCCGTCGCGCACGGTGAAGCTCAAGCGGTCGAGCGCATGCACCGTCTGCACGCCGCCATCCAGGCGGAGGGTGAAACGTTTGGAAACCTCGATCAGGCTTACTTCGCCCATGATTACTTTTGGCCCATGCGTGATTGCTTTAGCGCGACGCGCAGAATTTCAGAAACCATATCACGCCTTGCAAGATTCACACCGCTTCGCAACGTTTCACTCCGTCATTGCGAGCGAAGCGAAGCAATCCAGGATCGGTTTGCGAGGCTTCGACGCGGGCTGGATTGCTTCGTCACTGCGCTCCTCGCAATGACGCTAGAGCAGAATGTGTTTTCTTTGCATCGCCATTCTGCTCTGGCTTATTATTGGAGCAGGATCTTTTCCGAAAACCGGTATCCACCCCTCGGATCAAGTCCGAGGGCAAGCTTTTCGGGATCATGCTCTAATGCATCTGCGCGACGATCTTGAGCGCCTGTTCGCGCGGCTTGCCGTCGAGCACCTTCGACAGGTCCATCGGTTGCGCAAGGCTGCCGACCTTCACCAGCTCGTTGTTCAGCCAATTGAACTTGTCCATCGGGATCGGCACGTCCGTGCCGATGGCATGCTGCCGCATGGCCAGATCGTAGATGTAGGCCGGACGCGGATCATCCGGCTTGATGTTGGCGACCTCGTCCGTGACCTTGATCGCCTCGTCCTTGTGGGCGACCGCGTAGGTGAGCCCGAGCATTTCGCCGGCGAGGAATTTTGCTGCGTCCTGCGGCCGCTCCGCGAGCGTCCTGCCGGTCGAATGCAGGCACATGCGCGGCATCAGCGGCAGCGCCTCCTGCGCGCTGACCAGCATCTTGATGTGCTCCTTGGCGGCGATCGGGGTGTATTCGCCGGACACCACGGCACCGCCGACCACATGCGCGACCAGCGCCCGGTAGCGGTCGAGATCGCCGCCCAGGCTCGCATAGTGCACTGCGTCTTCGGGAATGTTGAAATGCGCAAGCGCGCCTCTGGCGAAAATGTCGGGAAACGCGCCCGGCGACGAAATGGCGATCGTCTTGCCTTTGAGTTGCTCCATCGAAGTGATGTCGTCGTGGACGAAGATGCCGTGCGGGACGACGAGCCAGCTGCAGCCGATGACCTTGACATCGGCGCCGTGTGCGGCGGCGATCAAGGCACCGCTCGGCCCACCCTCGAAGCTGTCGAGATCGCCGGAGATGAGGGCTTTGAGCAGAATGCCGTCGTCCTTGATCGGCACGATCTGGACATCCAGTCCGACTTTTTTGAAAAATCCGCGCTCCGCTGCCATCAGCAAAATGCCGGCATCGCTCTTGGGCATGATGAGCCCATGCCGCCAGGGCTTTGATGATTGAGCGGCAGCCCCACCGATGCAGGCAAACGAGACCAAGAGCGCGATAACAGCAGTATAAACTTTCCGCATGGAACGATCCCCGTCGCTTTTTCGTGAAGAAAGCATGGCGGCATTGCCCGCCGCAAGCATTCCCTCGCTGCCCCTTTCGGCATAGAGTCAACCTGTTTCCGCGGCGTCGTACCACGCTGCGAGGACTCACGACCGGGTCGCTGCGCGCGCCCATCAGGGAGGCCACCTCATCATGAACCAAAAATTCACGCTCAACGTCAACGGCACCGACCGCACGGTCGAGGCCGACCCGGAGACGCCGCTGCTTTACGTGCTGCGCGACGATCTCGGTCTCAACAATCCGCATTTCGGCTGCGGGCTTGGGCAATGTGGCGCCTGCACCGTACATCTCGACGGCGAGGCGGTGCATTCGTGCCGGCGGCCGATTGCCGCAGTGGGCGATAAGAAAGTCGTCACGCTGGCCGGCCTCGGCACACCAGAAAAACCGCATCCGCTGCAGACGGCTTACGTCGAGGAGCAGGTGCCGCAATGCGCCTACTGCATCAACGGCTGGATCATGACCGCCGCCGCTTTCCTGCGTGACAACAAGAAGCCGACCGACGCGCAAATCCGCACCGCGCTGCGCCGCGTCAAATGCCGCTGCGGCACCCACATGGCCATCCTGCGCGCGGTCAAGCGCGCCGCCGCGATGATGGGTTGAGGGAGGCCGCCATGACCAAGCACGAAAGAATCGCCAAGCACGAAAAAACCGCAAGCTTCTCGCGCCGCTCGTTGCTCAAGGCCGGCGGCGCGCTGGTCGTCTCCATCGGCGCACCGCTCACATTCGATCCCGCCTGCGCGGCCGACGATGCCACGGCGGTGGCGAGCAAGCCGCCGCTCACGCCCGATCAGCTTTCGTCCTACATCGCGGTGAATGGCGACGGCACCGTCTCCGCCTATTTCGGCAAGATGGACATGGGCCAGGGCCTCTCGGTCGCCATCCGGCAGATGATCGCCGAGGAGCTCGATGTCCCGTTCGCGAGCATGCGGCTCTTCATCGGCGACACCGATACCAGCGTCAATCAGGGCGGCGCCTCGGGCTCCACCGGCATCCAGGACGGCGGCAAACAGATGCGCATGGCCGCCGCCGAAGCGCGCCGCGTGCTGCTGCAAATGGCCGCCGACAGGCTCGGCGTTCCCGCCGAGCAATTGACGGTCAAGGACGGCGTCGTCAGCGCGACCAGCGATCCGAGCAAAAAAGTCAGCTACGCCGAACTCATCGGCGGCAAGTACTTCAACGTTCATCTCGATTGGAACGGCAAGTACGGCAATCCGCTCTACGCGCCGGGCAAAGCCAAGCCGAAGGATCCCAAGGATTACACCATCGTCGGCAAGCCGATCCCGCGCGAGGACATCGCCGGGAAGGTTTTTGCACAAACCGACTTCGCCATGGACGTGAAAGTCCCCGGCATGGTGCATGGCCGCATGATCCGGCCGGCCGTAGCCGGCGCCGTGCCGGTGCAGGTCGACGAGAGTTCGATCGCCGATATTCCGTCCGCCAAGGTGGTCTGGGACAAGGGCTTCCTCGGTGTCGTCGCCGACAAGGAGTGGGATGCGATCAAAGCGGCGGAGCAGCTGACGGTGCATTGGTCGAACCCCAATCCGCCATTCCCCGATCAGACTGCGCTTTACGATCACATCCGTCAGGCGGCCACGCGCAAACGCGAACTCGGCAAACAGACCGGCAATGTCGACGATGTGTTCAAGACCGCGGCGCGCGTGATCGAGGCCGAGTACGAATGGCCGTTCCAGTCGCACGCGCGCATGGGACCGGGGTGCGCACTCGTCGAGATCAAAGACGGCCAGGTGACCTGTTGGACCGGCACGCAGAAGGCGCACTATGTGCAATCGGGCCTCGCCAACATCCTGCAAATCCCGCAGGAGCATGTCCGCGTGATCTGGACCACCGGCCCCGGCTCCTACGGCCGCAGCGATGCTGACGATTGCGCAGCGGATGCGGCCGTCCTGGCCAAGGCCGTCGGCAAGCCGGTGCGCGTGCAATACATGCGCGATCAGGGCACCGCATGGGACCCCAAGGCGCCCGCCTCGATCCACCGGGCGCGCGCCGCCATCGACGCCTCGGGCAACGTCATTGCCTACGACTTTTTGAGCAAAGGCTTTTCCCGCATCGACGTCGATACCAATGGCAGCCAGCCGCGCGACACGCTGGCGGGACAATTGCTGGGAGTTGCCCTCGCCTCGGGCGACGGCTTCGGCTTCCCGGGCGATTCCTACGGCTTCGCCAACAAACGCACCGCCTGGGAAACGATCGCGCCGCTGCTCGACCGGTCTTCGCCGCTGCGCAGCGCGCATATGCGCGA
>JASHVN010000189.1 GCA_030044555.1 Xanthobacteraceae bacterium
CGCGAGGAGCAAGCTCATGCAGAAGACTTTTACCACCGACGACGTGACGATACGCGATGTGCCCCCCACGCCGGTGGCGATCATGGAGCATCGGGGTGACCCGGCCACGCTTGGCGCCACCATCCAGCGGTTCATCGCGTGGCGCAAAGCCGCCGGCCTGCCCCCCAAGACAAGTCCGACCTTCAATGTCTGGCGCTCCGAGCGGCGTCCTGCGTCGCCTGCCGACTATAGCGTGGACCTTTGTGTCGGGACCGACCAACCGATCAAGGCGAACGGCGAGCAGATCAAAGCCGGCGAGATCCCTGGCGGACGCTGCGCGGTGCTGCGCGTCGTTGGCTACACCGACAATCTGGAGCCCGCCGCGCTCTACCTTTATCGCGACTGGCTTCCGGCCAGCGGCGAGGAAGCACGCGACTTCCCGATCTATTGCCAGCGACTGAGCTTCTTCCCGGAGGTGCCGGCGCATGAGGCGGTCGCGGAACTGTTTTTGCCGCTGAAGTAGCGGCCTCTGCCGGCGGCCTGTCCCTTCCGATCGCTGGAAACGGACGGGCCGCTATCCACCCAATCTCGGTCTTTATGGGTTCCCAACCTAGTGGATGATCCGGAAACGTGTGCAGCGGTTTTCCGAAAACACGCCCTCGGGCTTGACCCGAGGGATCATGCGCCAGTGTGGTGGATTTGAAGTTCCTAAGATCCGGCGGCAAACTCGAGTAGGAACTTCAAATCCAAAAAACCACACTAGAATCATTAAATTGCTAGTGTCCCTTTGATTCCGAAGTTCGCATCAAAGCAGCCGCCAGCACATGCGAACTTCGGAATCGGGACACTAGCCGCCCCGCTGCAGCAGCGTCGTCGCCGGATCGGCGGCAGCCGACTGCGCAAGCCGCTGCCGGGCCGCGCGGAGCTTCACGACGGAAGCGGGGTTTTGCTGCGCCGGAACCGCCTCGTCGGCAAGCTCGATCCGATTGCGTCCGTTCGCCTTGGCGCGATAGAGCGCGGCATCGGCGCGGGCGATAAGCAATTCGATCGCGGCATTGGGCGAGCCGCAGGCGACGCCGGCACTCACCGTCGCAGGAATTCCCGGACTGTCCGGCTCGTTGGTTGCCGCCGCGAAGGCGGATCGCACGCGCTCGGCGGCGATGGAGGCCTCGGCGAGCGTGCCCGACAGGATGGCGACGAATTCCTCACCGCCCAGCCGCCCGATCACGTCGCCAGTCCGCATCGTCCTGCGCGCCACATTGGCAAACAGCTGCAGCATCGCGTCGCCCACGGCATGGCCATGCGTGTCGTTGATCGATTTGAAGCGGTCGAGGTCGAACGCGAGGACGCTGACTGGCCGCATCGCCGGCTTGTTGCCCTCCATCAGCGAGGCGGCCGCCGCGAAGAAGCCGCGCCGGTTGAACAGACCGCTCAATTGATCGGTCTCCGCCGCCGCCTTGTAGGCGCGCACCGCGCGGTCTTTGGCCAGCACCAGCACGATAAAGGCGGCGCCGACCACATAGAGCACGACCTCTATGGCGAACACCGCCGACCAGCCGGTCGCCAGCGTGTTGCTGCCGTCGCCTTTGAGCGACCGCGTTGCCAGCACCATTGGGAAAAGAAAGATCGCGCCGTGCAGCATCGGCACGAAAATCGCCGGCCAACGGCGGATCAGCGGCTTGCGCCGTTCGCGCCACAATTCGGCGGCGATCAGGAACGTGTAGGTGGCGACGATTAACGAGCTGGCAATGATGCGGAAAGCCGCTGAATTGACGAATGCCGGCACACTGGAGGCGGCAAGCCACACGCCAGCGCCAAGAAACATGCCAGACCACGAAATCGGCCGGCCGTGAAACAAGCGCGCGGCGCTCCAAATCATGCCGACGGCGACAAACAGCAGAACGTTGGCCGTGCTCTGCGGCAAAGGCGGCGAGATCTGGTCGCCGAGCCGCCAGATAGCGCCCGACGCGCCACCGAGCAGATAGGCTGCGCCCCACCAGGCGAGCGCCGGGATGCGATCCTGCAAATAGGCAAACAGCAGGAAGATCCCCAGGAGCGACGTCACGCAGGTGGCAATGACAAACAAAGTGCCGATATCGAGGGACGAAGATGCCTCGGCGAGACGGGCAAACATGATCGAGCGCCTCCAGCCACTACGCGCACGAACCGTATCGCCGATTGGCGCGCCGAGCTTCGGGTTTACCTTTCAGGCTTTGCCAAGTGTTCAAGGCAACGGACAGGTTTTTGTGAAAATCCTAGAAAATTGCGGAATTGAAAATTGCTGCCGAAATTGACCTGAAAACCGCCGGCGGTCGTTTCCGGCAATAAAAGCCACGTTCCACAGGCGAAAGCAGACCGAGCCGCATGGCGGCCGGATGCACGCAAGCATCGGCGAGCCGCGAATGCCTGTAGCATGGAATTACCAAAGGAGCGGCGGACGCAGCATCAATCCGCTTTAGAACTGCCAGGCGGTAAACGCGATTGTTTGCATTCGATCGATCCCGCTAGGGCGCCCTTCACTTGGGGGCGCAAGCTGCCTAAATTCTATCTGAGCACAGAGGAGTGGCCGATGACACAGACTGCCGAACTCGATGTCGCCCCCGACGCAATTGAAGCGACGCTCAACTACATCGTCGACGACGGCAAGCCGGTCTTCACCATTGTGGCCGCTCCCGGTGGCAGCGACACGCGCTCGGGCGCCACGCCCGATCCGCACCGCGTCACCATCCATAATGGCCGCGGCAGGGATTTCGAGCTGGAGCGCAACGGCTTCCGCTTCCTGCGCCACGACACCAAGGTCAAGGATTTCTACGACGAGGACGAAATCAAACGCGTCTACTATCCGGAGATGGTCGAGCTGGTTAAGGCTGAAAGCGGCGCCAAGCGCGTCGTCGTGTTCGATCACACGCTGCGCACCGCCGACGACGAACTGCGCGAGTCAAAGAAAATCCGCGAAGTCGTGCGCCGCGTGCACAACGATTACACCGAATGGTCGGCGCCGCAGCGTGTGCGCGACATCCTGCCGGACGAAGCCGAAGAATTGCTCAAAAGCCGCTTCGCCATCATTCAGACCTGGCGGCCGATCCGCCACCCGGTGGAGACGTATCCACTCGCCATGGCTGACGCTCAGACGCTGTCGCCTGGCGACATGATCATATCGGAACGGCGCGCGCCTGGCCGTATCGGTCAGACCTACGCGATCAAATACAATCCGAAGCACGAGTGGTACTGGTTCCCGCGTATGCGGCGCGAGGAGGCCTACGTCTTCAAGGTCTTTGATTCACTGAAAGACGGCCGCGCCCGCTGGACCGCGCACACGGCGTTCGAGGATCCGACCACGCCGCCGCACGCTCACCCGCGCGAGAGCATCGAAATTCGCACCATGGCGTTTTTCTGATCGGCCGCTACGCGCGGATCGGATTGGCCGCTCGTGAACCCGAACGCGTGGAACGAACGCAATAAACGTCAATGGCCGGGACAAGCCCGGCCATGACACAACAAATACCGTCGATCTTAAGTGATTTCGTCTCGCGCTAACGTTTCGAGAACTGGAAGCTGCGGCGCGCCTTGGCCCTGCCGTACTTCTTGCGCTCAACCACGCGCGAATCGCGGGTGAGATATCCGCCGCGCTTGAGCACACCGCGCAAGTCGGGCTCGTGACGCATCAGCGCCTTCGACAGGCCGTGGCGGACGGCGCCGGCCTGGCCCGAAAGCCCGCCACCCGAAACCGTGCAGACCACGTCGTATTGACCCTGCCGGTTGGCGGCGACCAGCGGCTGCTGGATCAGCATGCGCAGAACCGGCCGCGCGAAATAGGTCTCGACCGGCCGATCGTTGACCACGATCTTGCCGGCGCCCATCTTGATCCATACGCGCGCGACCGCGTCCTTGCGCTTGCCGGTCGCATAGGCGCGGCCCTGCTTGTCGAGCTTTTGCACGTATTTGGGCTGCTGCGGCGCGGCCGAGGGCTTGAGCGTGGACAGCTCTTCGAGGGTCTGGATCGTCTCCGCCATTACGCGGTCCTCTTGTTCTTGCGGTTCATGGCGGCGACGTCGATCTTCTCCGGCTGCTGCGCCGCGTGCGGATGCTCGGCGTGCGGATAGACCCGCAAATTCGCCAACTGCTGGCGGCCGAGCGGACCATGCGGCAGCATGCGCTCAACCGCCTTTTCGACGACGCGCTCGGGAAAACGACCGGTGAGGATCGCCTTGGCGGTGCGTTCTTTGATGCCGCCGATATAGCCGGTATACTTGTAGTAGACCTTCTGCTCGACCTTGCGGCCGGTCAGCACCGCTTTCGCGGCATTGATCACGATGACATTGTCGCCGCAATCGACATGCGGGGTGAAGGTCGGCTTGTGCTTGCCGCGCAGCCGCAGCGCCACGATCGAGGCCAGCCGGCCCACGACGAGCCCGTTGGCGTCGATCACCACCCACTTCTTGTCGACTTCGGCTGGCTTCGCCGAAAACGTCTTCATCACTGCATCCGCTTGGGGAAGTATCCGCTTGGGAAAGGCGTCCGGTTGTCCGGCCGCCGCGCCGGGACGTAGCCGTGCGGCGCCTGAAAGTCAATACGAAAATAGCGATGCAGGTAGAGATTCGTGCAGGCTTTCAAGCGCTTGCCTTAGAGGTATTATCTAACCTCCAAGAACTATCTAACCTCCTGAGATGGAGGCGGGTATCGAATAGGTTGCGGTGGCGTGGGCAACCAGATCCTCGTTGCCGTCGGAGCGGATGCCTATCTCGCCGACGGCAAGCCGCTTGCCTAGTTTGATCAGGCGCGCCTGCGCCACAAGATCCCGCGGCTCCGGCTTCTTGAGAAAATTGATGGACAAGTTGGTGGTGACGGCGAGCGGCATCCAGCCGATTGCCGAGAGAACGGCGAGATACATGGTGAAATCGGCCAGCGCCATCATGATCGGCCCCGCTACGGTGCCGCCCGGCCGCAGCGATTGCGGATGGAAATACCGGCGCACGCGGGCCCCGCCATACCAAAGCTCCTCAAGCGCATAGCCGCTTTCGGCATTGAACATTTCGGGGAATTCGGCGCGGAGCAGCGTTTCCAGCTGCTTGCGGGTCAGCTTCGGCGCAGCCATCTCCGGAGTGGTCCCCTGCCCGTTCATCACGCTCCCCTTGGCACGGCCGAGTCAGTACAATGCCAATGCCACCACCGGATACCAAAACGGTAATCCCATGAGCACCCGCACCGCCAGAGCCGCCGCGCCAGTTGCTTCTGCCTCGGAGCCGATCCTGCTGCGCGAGGATCTTTCCGGGATCGCCGTGCTCACGCTGAATCGCCCGGCGGCCCGCAACAGCCTGTGCGAAGCGCTGCTGCGGGAATTGGGCGATGCGTTTACGGCGATCGCGCGTGATCGCGCCATTCGCGCGGTGATCCTCACTGCCAATGGCCCCGCCTTCTCCGCCGGGCACGATCTGAAGGAGCTCAACGCCCGCCGCGCCGACAAAGACCGCGGCCGCGCCTATTTCAAGCACATCATGGGACTGTGCAGCGGTGTCATGCAGCAGATCGTGATGCTGCCGCAGCCGGTCATCGCCGCGGTGCAGGGCACTGCGACCGCGGCGGGCTGCCAGCTGGTGGCGAGCTGCGATCTCGCGGTGGCTTCGCGCGAGGCCAAGTTCGCCACCCCCGGCGTCAATATCGGCCTGTTCTGCTCGACCCCGATGGTG
>JASHVN010000190.1 GCA_030044555.1 Xanthobacteraceae bacterium
TCGGCGCTCAATGGCACGCTGCCGGACTCGCCGCTGCGCGTCGAAAGCTTCGACGACTTGATCAAGCAAGGTCAGGCCATCGCCGGTTCGCCGGATACAGTCTCCAACTGTCTTGCCGCGCAGATCGCCGAGAGCAACGCCAATTACCTCGTCGGCCAATTCTGCTTTGGCGATCTCGCTCTCCATGAAATGCTTCAGTCGGTCGAATTGTTCGCAACGCGAGTCATGCCGGTGTTGCGCCAGGCGTTGGCAGATTAAATTGGTTGAATGCGCGGCAACAGACGCGCAATCCATTGCAAATCATCGACGCTCCATACGCACGCGCGCATGAACGACCCTCGTCAGGCGCGTAGCTGCTCATCGATGCATCGCTTGTTTCGCTTGCATTGCAAGAGCTAAGCTGCCCTCGCGATGACGACTTACGCTCGGAATCCGACACCAACCGAGCAGTCATAAGAGACACGCTGGGGAGGACGGATTGGGTGAGACAGCCATAGCGCGCGAGATCATCACTCTCGCGGGCATCGAGATCGAACTCTTCGAAGGCGGCAAAGGAACTCCACTCCTCTTCCTGCATGGCGCCCAGGGGTTCTCGCCGACGCACCCTTATGTCGCGCCTTTGACGCAACACCGGCGTCTGATCGCACCTTCGCATCCAGGCTTCGGCGCATCCGGACTGCCGCTCTGGCTCGATAGCGTCGACGACATCGCTTATGTGTATCTTGAATTCCTCGATCACCGCGGTCTTGACCGTATCGATATCGTCGGTTGCTCGCTCGGCGGCTGGCTCGCTGCCGAAATCGCCACGAAGACCCCCGAACGCGTCGGCAAATTGGCGCTGGTCGGACCTGTTGGCGTCAAGCTCGGGCCGACAGACAAGCTCGACATTCCCGACATTTTTGCCATGTCGCAGGAAAAAGTCGCCCGGCTGATCTACCATGACGTCGCGAAGGAGAAACCCGATTTTGCGAAGATGAGCGATGAGCAACTTACGACCATCGCGCGCAACCGGGAGACCACGGCGCTACTCACCTGGGAACCCTGGATGCATAATCCAAAACTCCGCCACCGCCTGCACCGCGTGAGCGCGCCGACCCTGTTTATTCGGGGCGCGAGCGATGGTCTGGTCAGTCAATCCTACGTCGACGGCTATGCCAGGCTCATCCCCGGTGCGCTGGTGACGACAATCGTCGCGGCCGGTCACGCGCCGCAACTTGAACAGCCGGAAGAATTCGCCCGCGTGCTGTTCGACTTTCTCGACGCGTGATCGAAGGAAGAGCGCCATGAAGGCCTGGCATTTCAGCGAGACCGCCTACCCCTATCTGCCGCCGGACTCCGAGTACGAATCGATCCGCGTCAACCTGCCGAACCGCAACTACGACCCAAAAAAGGGCGCGGCGCTTTACGACCGCTTCATCGAGGAGTGGCAGGTGGCCGAGGAGGAAGGCGTCAACATCATGCTCAACGAGCATCATCAGACGGCGACCTGCGTCGATCCCGCCGCGCCGCTGGTGCTGGCTGCGCTGGCGCGCGTCACCAAGACCGCGCGTCTTTTGATCCTGGGCAATCCGATCGCCAACCGCCGGCAGCCGGTGCGCGTCGCCGAGGAAATGGCCCTGATCGATGTGCTGTCGCACGGTCGCCTTGAGGCCGGCTTCGTGCGCGGGGTGCCCTATGAGATTTCCGCCGGCAACAGCAATCCGATGCGCACCAACGAGCGCTTCGCCGAGGCCCTCGATCTCATCGTCAAAGCATGGACCAGCCATGACGGCCCGTTCAGTCACGAAGGCCGGTTCTTTCACCATCGCCAGGTCAATATCTGGCCCCGCCCCTATCAGTCACCGCATCCCCCGGTATGGATCTCAACGACGACGCCAAACGGCGCCCAGCGGGTCGGCGCGCAAGGCTTTGTGCAAGCGACCTTTCTCACCGGCTACGATGGAACGCGCCGTGTCTACGACGCGTATCGGCGCGGATGGCGCGAAGCCGGGCGTGCGCAAGATGTACCGATCAACCGGCTCGCCTACGCCGCGCTGGTTTACGTCGGCGACAACGAAGCCGACGCGCGTGCCGGAGCCGAGAAAATCCTGTGGTACGTCCGGGCCAACAAAGTGCCGCAACATTTCTCTTTCCCGCCCGGCTATGCACCGCCGCAAGCGTTTACGCGCATCTTGCGCGGCGACGTTGGCGACCAGCACTCCAACTTTTCAGCAAAGGCGACGGTCGACGGCACGATCAATGCCGGCCTGATGATGGCTGGCACGCCCGATCAGGTCTATGCGCAAATCCGAAAAATGTACGATCACGTCGGCGGATTCGGACATCTTCTGATCATGGGCCAAGCGGGCTTTCTCGATCACGACGAGACGGTACGCAGCATCCGCAATTTTGCGCGTCATGTTTACCCGCGGCTCAAGGCGGAGATGCCAGATGATGCCATTTCCGGGTTTTCGGCGCCTGCTGAAAGAACCGCCGTCTGAGGGTGAATGATCTGAGGGTAAACGACATGGATTTCGGCCTGAAGGATAACGTCATTCTGATTACCGGCGCAGCAAGCGGCATCGGCCAGGCAGCGGCACGCCTGCTCAAAACATCAGGAGCCAAGCTGGTCCTTACCGATATCAATGCCGATGCGCTGTCCGCCATTGCGCGTGAGACAGCCGCCGGCGTCGAGACTTTGGAGCTCCAACTCGACGTGTCGTCGGCGGACCAAACGAAATCTGTCGTTGCCACGGCGGCCGACAAGTTTGGCCGCATCGACGGCCTCCTGCACTTTGCCGGCGTGATCGATGCGCACAGCATCGAAGACACGACGGTCGCGCACTGGAATCGCGTCATCAACATCAACCTGCTCGGCACATTCCTGACGGCTCAGGCTGTCGCCGCGGTCATGCGCCGCCAGCGACGCGGCCGCATCGTGCTCACCGCCTCAGATTCGGCGCGCAAAGGAGCATCAATCAGCGGACCGGCCTATGCCGCCTCGAAGGGCGGCGTCATCGCATTGACGCGCGATCTCGCCATGAAGCTCGGATCGTCCGGCATCGCCGTAAACGCGATTTGTCCGGGCATCGTTCTCACCCCGATGGTGACTAGGGACGTCGGCATTGGACAAGCGGTCGTCGATGAAGTGATCTCGCGAACGCCGCTCGGACGCCTCGGTCAGCCCGATGACATGGCCAATGTGGCCATCATGCTGCTGACCGACGCGGCCAAGTTCGTCAATGGCGAGATCGTTGAAGTCAACGGCGGCTTTTTCTTCGACTGAGGCCGCTCGCGCGTGTTGTGAAGAACCTGCTCTTCAGCGATTCGCGATCGCCACAAGCATATCCCAGACCTGTTTCATCTCCGGATGTTGCTGGACGATGTCGTCGCCGACTGACCGCGTCTGCTGATTCAGCTCGGCGCGTTCGGCGTCGGAGAGTTCGATCAACTGGCCGCCATGCGCGACCCAGGCCTTCCTCTGCTGGTCGAGAAAGTTCAGCGAATAGGGCAGAATTTCACTGGTGATCTGCTTGCTGGTGGCGAGGATCTGATTCTGCAAATCCGGCGGCAGCTTGTCGAACCATTGCTTGCTCAGCATCGCCACGCTGTAGAAGTACACATGACGCGTTTCGAACATGTATTTGGCCGCATCGTAGTACTTGAACGCGGTGAAGACCGAAACCGCCCCTTGTGCACCATCAATCGCACCCTGCTGCAAGGCCGGCAGGACATCGCCTAGCGACAGCGGGACGCCGGTTGCGCCCAGGCGAGCAAGAGGTTCGGTCTGGAATTGCGACGCCAAGACCCGGATCTTCGTGTGCTTCAGATCCGCAATGTGCTGAACCGGAATGCGCATATCGTAGGACGAGGGCCCGACATAAAACAGGCCAACACCGATCAGACCTTTGTTCTCGGCCATCGACAGAAAGACCTTGTCGAACTGGGCGTCATCGAAAACCTTGAACGCTTGCTTTTCGTCTTTGAACAATCCGGGCGCGCTCAAAATCTCAAAACGGCGATCGACACCGACCAGAAACTCTGGTGGTCCGACCCAGCCCTGAATGGCTCCCATCTGCGTGCCTTCGACCTGCCGGGGAATGCTGCCCAGCTGACTGGCGGGAAAAACCTCGGCCTTGATCCGGCCGTTGGTATTCTTGTCGATGGCCGCGGCAAAGCGCTTCAACCATTCGTGCTGCGGGTCGTTGAGGGTGGCGGTGCTCAGCCGCATCACAATGGGCTGCGTCCCCTGTGCCATTGCGTTGCTGGCGATGAGGCTCGCAGCAATCAACGTTCCGTAGAAGATTGCCGTTATGCGGCCGAACTTTCCCATGGGCTTCCTCACCTCTGTCTGCCTCATCTCTGTCTGCACCGATTCTGCCTGTATCGACCGGCAACGAGACCAGTGTCCATTTTTTGCGGTCCCCTCACGTCTCACAGGCCAGCTGGCGGTATGACGATGAAAACGATAGTCAAATAACGAAAGGACAGGAATGATCGAAACGCGGACCAGTCGTGCAACACGATGGGTGCTGAGGAGCAGATCGGCCCTCCTTCCGGTTGTGCATACGACCGGAGTGGCAAGGCTAAGTCGTCTTGCTGATCTCAGGTTTCTTTCGCTTGTTCAGCAATGGATCGAGAATGAGCATCGTAATTCCCCCGGTTACCGCCGATTGTTTCAGGATCAACTGCACGACAAGGGGCAAATGATCCATGACGTCGGGTGAAATGAACAGTCCACCGAGACCGATCATCAGGGCCGAGCCTGCAATAATCAGATTACGATCATCCCATTCGACATCACCGATCAGATGAATGCCGTGCACCATCACGATGCCGAACAGAATGGTCGCGATCCCGCCCAGCACGACCAATGGCACCAGAACGAGCAGCATGTCGAACTTACTGAAACAGCCAAGTACGACCAAAAGTACCCCGGCTGAAAGTGTCGCATATCGTGACGCGACGCGCGTCGTTCGCAGCATACCAATATTGTCCGGGTAGATGTTCATGGCAAAGCTGCCGACCACGGCTCCGAATATCGAACCGACGGCCGCGCCGAAACATCCTTCCGCCATACGCGAAGGCGGCATCGGCTCGTCCATCCAGCTGGCGACCGCCTGGTACAAGGGCATGCACGTGATGCTACACGGCACCATCACCAGCACGAAGAGCAGGACGGCTTCCGGCTGGACGCCGAAGCCGAACGGGAACGCCTGCGGCACGACAAGCCAAGGGGCGGTTACGACCGGCGTGAACGACGTCGGGACGAAAGCCGTATAGGCAAGCGTTCCGGCGATCAGGCCGAGCAGAATCGCGCCCCGCCGCAGCCATCGCCCGCCAAACAGCGTTACCACGACGAAGACGGTCACGGCGACGAAGCCGCCGAACAGGTTGATGAAGGGGAAGCCCGGCGTCGCACGAACGCCGAGCCAATTGGGGAGCGACACTGAAGCGATCTGAAATGAAATTAGAAGGACCATCAGGCCGCTTATCATGGACGACTGGAAGAAGCGGCCAAAGAGACCGATGATGCTATAGCCGCGCACGGGAACGGCGAAGACCGCCCAAATGAGGCAGGCAACGAACAGCGAGCCGTAAGCGGTGCCGAGCCCGATGCCGAGAGTATGCCCCATGATCAGAATGGCGATGAAGGTGCCGAAATAAGGCCCCTGCACGATCGGCATCCGCAACAGACCGACCGACTGAAGGCAAGTCGCCACCCCCGACGTCACGAACGTCATGCCGTATAGATAGGCGATCTTCTCCGGCGGCAGATGAAACGAGCGGCCAAGAAGTCCCGGAAAGACAAAGATACCTGCCATTCCGAAGATGTTCTGAAAACCCAGCAGCAGCAGTTCGCCAAAAGGCAACTTGTCGTGAACGCCGACGTCGAACATGCCGCGCGGTTTTGCCGCCACCGCGTCGCTCGTCTGCATGATCTTCCTCCCCCGATTTTTTGTTTGATAGTGAAAGAAACGGCGCGTTGGTTTTCGCCGATGCCGCGGCCAGACCAACGGTGGCGCCTAGTCCTCGATGCCGACGTCCGGCTCGACCCTCCAGACCATGGTTTCGGGCGTAAGCCCTCCCCGCTGGCGCTGCTTGGTTGCTTGGCCGTTGTTTTCCCATTCGCTGCGCGCTGCGCGCTGCGCGAACAATTCCCAATTTTCGGTCCACTTGCCGAGCGTGTAGCCGTGCCAGGGCGTCTTCAGCGCGATGGGCGGCAGCTTCAGCTCGGCCCACAGCGCTTGCGCGCGGTCCATGAATTCCTTCCTGGGAAGGGCCAATGGCGGCATCGCGCCTTTGATCGTTGCATCGATCAAGAGCGTCGAATCTGCGGCGCGGCTGCCATATTGCGAGCCCTGAACGTTGCCGCGATAAGGTGACACGTGAACGTCCTCGACAGGATTGCAGCGGTAGGCGAGCGACCAGAAGACGGCGTCGGCGTTGGTGGGCTCGATATCCTCGCTCACCGCAATGCAAATCTTGCCGCAATCCGCCATCAGCGTCGCCGCCCCTTCGAGGCCGCGCCAAACCTCGGTACGCGGCGTGCCAGCGGCGTACTGCACGAAGATCACGGGGCGGAGATTGGTCAGCGGCTCATGCATGACAACGCGGCGCACGCCGCGCACGGCCAGCCGCTCCTTCAAATGATTGAGCCACAGCGGCTCGTAAGCCACCTTCTTGATCATGCTGGATTCGCTCGGCGTCACCTGGCTGATGATCGAGGCGAAGACGGGCGAACGCTTGTGGGTGA
Organism: Xanthobacteraceae bacterium; assembly: GCA_030044555.1. GTDB lineage: Bacteria > Pseudomonadota > Alphaproteobacteria > Rhizobiales > Xanthobacteraceae > BOG-931. The sequence goes on from JASHVN010000190.1 coordinate 6,737, forward strand.
TGGCCGTGACCTCCATCACCATATTGAAGGCCTCGAGCGCGACATAGCCGTTACTTTCGCCGAACGGCGCTTCCGGTTCGAGAAGCTCGGTATCGATCAGCCCCTCGACGACGATCTCGGCGTTTGCCGGCACCTGCAGATCGACCGTCTTGCAGGCCGCGATTGGAATTGGCTGGCCGGCGAGCGCGCCGGCGACCGCCATCTCGTCCACATCGATCGGGAGCTTTTGCGGGCCGGTGAACATCACCACCGGCGGCACGCCGATTACGATGGCGATGGGCATTTTTTTTCCGAGCGCCTTGTATTTCATCCAATGCCGATAACCGCCGGCGCCGTTTTCACCGACGACCATGCGGACCGCAATCCGATCGGCTGCTTTCAGACCCGCCCGATAGGTCCCCATGTTCTGCACGCCGGATTCAGGATCTTTGGTGACGCACAGGGTCGCGGTAAGATAAGGTGCCGCATCAAAGCCCGGCGTCGAGATCGGGACCGGCAGACGCTTCAGGCCACCGCTCGTGCCGCGAAGGCTATCGCCGGTGATGACGACTTCCTGGCATTCCGCCGACGGTACTGCCACCGGGGCAATTGGATTGCGGATGGCCTTCATCCAGACATCGCCGATCTCTTCGATGTGGCAACCCATGCCTTGCGCATAGATGTCAGGCGACGCCGCAAAGGCACCGACCACGACGGGGATGTCAAAATGCTTGCCCGTGCCGTCGATCACGTTGGTGAACAGAAAGGCGCGGCGTTCATGCTCGGAAATGCCGCCGACAAACTGCAGACGCACGAGCGGATGCAGTTCGCTGTCCTTATTGATGGGATGATCGATGCGGGTGAGGAGTCCACGCGCCTCGAGATTTTTCAGATGCTCCTGAAAATCGACCGCCACTCGCGTGCTTCGAACGTCGCCGATGGCGCTTGGCGCGTAGTTCATCTAGTACCCTCCCCGTCCCGCCACCGCATTCGGCGCGTCTGTGGCACCGAATTAGTGTCGACATTTGGTCGCTTTTTGTCAACTGAGGCGTCGCCATTAACAGCCCCGGAGGAAATCTCGGATGCCGCGTGGTGTGGTCTTTCGAATCGAGCGCGGCGCATGGCGCGGCTGCCACCAGGCGCCACGGCGCAGGTTTTGCCGCTTTGCCCTGCCGCCCATCGCTCCACGCCCGATTTTTCATTATTTCCTGGGTGTGCAGGTCGTCGCCTGACAGAGGCGGCGGGTAGCGCAAACGCGCCCGAAACGCAGCTATAAAGTGCGCGGCGGGAAGCTGCTGGAAGGCCAGGCTTATGGGCTTCAGAACGTCCAAACCGCTCGCTTGACACTAACGAGATCGGATGCTTAGTGTCGACATAATTGGTCAAACGGCCCTATTCAACGAAGAGCAAATCATGTCGGGGAGGCCTGACGAATTTGACCGCAGCGAAGCGCCATCGCCGCCGCGATTGTATTTCCGGTCTGCGGAGCAGCTTGGCGCCGCTTTCGTCATCAGGGCTGTGCTTCCGGGACTACAATGAAGCCTGCTCCGTTCGCGTATCACGTGCCAAGGTCTCTCGACGACGCTTTGCGACAGCTCGCCTCTCTCGATAACGCGAAAATTCTGGCCGGCGGCCAATCCTTGGTCGCGATGATGAACTTCCGCGTGGTTACGCCGGACCATTTGATCGATATCAATTCCGTCGAGGGCCTCTCCGGGATCACCGTCGAGGACGGGCGGCTGCGCATCGGCGCAGCGACACGGCAGCGCGATCTCGAGTTCAGCACAGAGATCGCATGGCACTGCCCCCTGATGCGGGCTGCGGTCCTGCTCGTCGGCCACAGGCAGACTCGCAATCGCGGCACAATCGGCGGCAGTCTGGCGCACGCCGATCCTTCGGCAGAACTGCCCAATGTATGCGCCGCTCACGATGCCCGGATTGAAATCCACGGCCCGGATGGCGTCCGCACGGTGCCGTTTGCAGCCTTCAACCGGACATTCATGACGACAGCCGTCGAGGCCGACGAAATCCTGACCGCGGTTGAGATCGACTTATGGGCGCCCGGCCACGGTTATTCTTTCCACGAATTCGCGCGCCGTCACGGCGACTTTGCAATCGTCGGAGTGGCTGCGCTGCTCGATGTCGATGATGGCCATCGAGTCACTCGCGCCTCCCTTTCGCTGTGCGGCGTCGATGCGATGCCGAGGCGGCTGCCGGCGGTCGAGTCCGCCTTGATCGGTCGGGTTCTGGACGACGGGACAATCGATGACGTGGCGGACATGGCAGGCGACCTCGAGACCATCGAGGACCACCATGCCAGCAAATCTTATCGCCAGCACCTCGCGCGCATTCTTTCAGGGCGCGCGCTACGCGAAGCGAATGCGCGGGCATGCCTGCAAAAAGCACGGGCGGCATCATGACGGTCAAGCAGGCGATTGCCGTCACAGTGAACGGCAAGCAGTATCAGCGCGAAGTTGAGCCGCGGCTGACGTTGGCCGACTTTCTGCGGCACGAAATCAACCTGACCGGAACTCATCTCGGCTGCGAACACGGCGTTTGCGGTGCCTGCACTATTTTGCTGAACGGTCTTTCCACCCGCTCCTGTCTGACATTTGCCGTACAGGCCCATGGACAGGAGGTGACGACGATCGAGGGCCTCGCCGAGCCGGACGGCACGCTCAGTCCGTTACAGCAGGCCATGGCGGAAAATCACGCATTGCAGTGCGGCTTCTGCACGCCGGGCATGCTGATCACCCTGACTGAGCTGTTGCGGGATGATCCGAATCCCGACGACGCCAAGATACGCGAGACGCTGACTGGCAATCTTTGCCGCTGCACCGGCTATTCCGGCATTGTCGCCGCCGCGCGACAGGTGGCGAAAGGCGGCCGCGGCATCGCGGGAGACTGAGCCGTGGGTGCAAAGCAATTCGGCGCGCGCGTCAAGCGATTGGAGGACCCGGCGCTGCTGGTTGGCAGCGGCCAGTACACCGACGACATCAAATTGCCCGGCACCTTGCACGCGGCGTTCGTGCGCAGTCCGCACGCCGCCGCAACGCTTCGTGGCATCGACGTCGACGCCGCACTCGCTTTGCCGGGGGTGCGCGCGGTGTTCACCGCCAAGGATCTGCCGCCGGCCATGAGCAAAATGCGAATGCCGCAGCTGGTGCCCAATGCGGCGATGCAAACGATACGGACTCAGCACTGCCTCGTCGTCGACGAGATCTGCCACGTCGGCCAAGCCGTCGCCGTCGTGCTCGCGGACAGCCAATACATCGCCGAAGACGGTGTCGACCGCGTTCAGGTTGATTACGACGTGCGGCAGGCGGTCAATGATGTGCGCGACGCGGTCAAACCCGGCTCGCCCTTGGTTCACCCCGATCTCGGCTCCAATATCGTCGCCGCTTCGCCGATGGCGTACGGCGATGTCGACGCCGCATTTGCGAATGCCAAACATGTCTTCACGGAACACATCTGGCAGCATCGCGGCGGCGGCAACGCCCTTGAGGCGCGTGCAATCCTCGCCAACTACGATCTGATGAACGATATGCTGACCGTATGGTCGGCGACACAGGTCCCGCACACAACCCGGCGCATGATCGCCGAGCTGATGGGGCGCAATCTCGATCAGATCCGTGTCATAGCGCCTGATGTTGGCGGCGGCTTCGGGCCGAAAGCGACCATGTATTGCGAGGACACTGTCATCGCGCAAATCGCGATGCAGCTGCGCCGCCCGATCAAATGGACGGAAGACCGGCGCGAGCATTTTCTGTGCGCGACGCAGGAGCGCGATCAATACTGGGATGTGTCCATTGCCGTCGACGATGATGGCCGCATCATAGGCGTACGCGGACATCTGCTGCACGATTCCGGCGCCTACCTGCCCTGGGGCATCATCATGCCCTACATCGCGGCAACCACGATGCCCGGCCCGTACGTTATCCCGGCGTACCGTCTCGACATGACGGTCGTATTCACCAACAAAGTTCCGACAACGCCGGTGCGCGGTGCGGGCCGGCCTCAGGCCGTGTTCGCAATGGAACGGCTGATGGACCGCGTCGCCCGCGAACTGAAGCTCGATCCATCCGAAGTGCGTCGGCGCAATTTCATTCAACCGGAACAGATGCCCTACCCGGTCGGACTGGTGTTTCGCGACGGCAAGCCATTGGTTTACGACAGCGGCGACTACCCGAAGTGTCAGGAGGCCGCGCTCAAGCTTTCCCGCTATCAGGATTTCAAACCACGCCAGGCCGAGGCGCTCGAACAAGGGCGCTACATCGGCATCGGAATCGCGAATTACGTCGAGGGAACCGGACTCGGACCGTTCGAGGGCGTGACCGTAAGGGTGCTACCCAATGGCAAGGTGCGGGTCATTACCGGGGCGACCAATCAGGGCCAGGGCACACGGACGACACTCTCGCAGATCGTAGCCGACGCGGTCGGCTGCTCCATGGAAGACATCGTCATGACCCTCGGTGATACCGCGGCAATCGCGAATGGGCTTGGCGCCTTCGCGAGCCGCCAGGCGGTTAACGCCGGTTCATCAGCACGAATTGCCGGCTTGGAGGTGCGTAAGCAGATTCTGCGCGTCGCCGCGCGCAGTCTGGGCGTGCCCGAAGAGCAAATTGATCTTGAGGACGGCTGGGCCATCTCTCGTTCCGGCAACCGGCAGTCGATCAGCTTCGGCCGGCTCTCATTCGCCTCGCAGGGCATGCCCGGCTTCTCGATGGAGCCCGGCGACAGCGTCGGTCTCGAGCACACGGCTTTCTATATGCCGCCGCAGGCCGCCTATTGCAGCGGCACGCACGTCGCGGAGGTCGAGGTCGACGTCGGCACCGGCGCCGTGAAAGTTGTCAATTATGTCGTGGCCCACGACTGCGGAACGGTCATCAATCCGCTGATCGTCGACGGCCAGGTGCAAGGCGGCGTCGCCCACGGCATCGGCAATGCACTCCTTGAATGGATGCAATACGACGAGAACGCACAACCCATAACCGTAACCTTTGCTGATTATTTGATGCCGATGGCGACCGATGTGCCAGATTGTGTGATCGAGCACGTCGAGACGCCCTGCCCGCTCAATCCGATCGGCGCCAAAGGAGCCGGCGAAGGTGGAACCATTCCGGCTGCCGCAGCAATTATCGCCGCGGTGGAAAATGCGCTCTCGCCGTTCGCCGTCTTTTTTGCCGACACGCCACTTGTTCCGGAGAGGATCGTCTCCGCACTTACCACCGCCAATGCTTATCGCCGCCGTCATGCACAGAAGTGATCGATGACCGACAACGCCTTCACCACGACATTCGACAGCTCCCGCCACGCGACCACCCTGACCTTGATCAGAGGGGAAAGCGGCAATCGCCTGACCGGCGCCGACATCAGCGCCATCGCGGCGGCGATTCGTGACGCCAGTCACGACGTAAGAAATAAGCTCTTGGTCCTGCGCGCCGATGGCGAGCACTTCTGCTTGGGGCGTATCCCCGACGCCAAGGGGGCGACGCGACCGACGGCACTGGACCTGCGCGACAGTGTCGCCAGCACAATCATGGCGCTTTACGCCGCCGTGCGTTACGCGCCCATCCCCGTGATCTGCGTGGCGCAGGGCGACGCGCGCGGCTTCGGCTGCGCCGTCGCCGCGCAATGCGACATTACGATCGCGAGCCGAACGGCGCGTTTCTCGCTGCCTGAGCTCGATACGACCATTCCGCCAACGTTGGCGATGTCCGCTCTATTGCACAAGGTTCCGCCCAAGATCATCGCGCACCTGGTCTACACGCGGCAGACGATTTCGGCTGACGACGCGCGGCACTTCGGCTTGGTCAGTCAGGTCAGCGATCCCGGCGAACTGACCGCAGACGTGGATCGCATCGTTGACAGTCTCGGGGAAAAGCCGCGCGCGGCGCTGACGACCATCAAGGAATATCTCTGGAACGCGCTTCATGTCGACCCGGTAGCGTCCGCGCAGCTGGCACAGAACATGATTTCAGTGGCGATGTCGTCTTTCTAACAGCAGCCGACGGCCATCCACGCCGACGCATGTCAAAGAAATTCCGGGGCGGAACAAACCCCGAAGAAGTTGCGAGAGGAAAACGGCTGTGTCCGAACAAAGCTCGGCCCTGAGCGGTGAACGCCCGAGCATAGCAACATCGACGTCCGCCATCCCTTTTTCAGCGTGGCTTGCCCTTGGTTCCGCTTGCCTCGGCTGGATGTTCGACTCGATGGACCTCAATCTGTTCACGCTGATCCTGTTTCCGACAGTGAGCAGCCTGATCGGTTCGAGCAACGCCGCATCGGTCGCGGCCATTGGCGGGACCGTCGTTGCCATAAAGCTGTTCGCCTGGGGGGTAGGCGGCATTTTGTTCGGCGTCGTGGCCGACCGCATCGGCCGCAGCCGAACCATGTTGATCACGATCCTGATTTACGCCGTCTTCACCGGGCTCAGCGGCCTGTCGCACAACTGGATCGAGCTTGCGGTCCTGCAGGCGATTGCCGGCGTCGGCATCGGCGGCGAATGGGCCGCCGGCGCGGCGCTGGTCGCCGAGACCTGGCCGGAGCAAAGCCGGTCAAAGGCGCAACAGGTCATGCAAATGATGTTCGCGTTCGGCGTCTTTTGCGCCGCCGGCGCCAATCTCCTGGTGGGCCCCTACGGGTGGCGTTGGGTGTTCCTCGCCGGAGCCGCCCCCGCTCTATTGACGCTGCTGATGCGTAAATGGGTACCGGAGCCACAACGCTGGCAGCAGGTACGCGCTAGCCAAAAAGGGACGCGACAAGACAGTGCGAAAGAGACTTTCCTCGCCATCTTCCGTCCACCCTTCCTCCGGCACACCGTGGTCGGAGTCGTCATCAGCCTGGCGATGATGATCGGTTCGTGGGGCGGCCTCGTGCTGCTACCCACGTGGGTCTACACAATTCTCGGCCCGGGCGCGTCCTCCGTCGTGAAACTAAAGGATACGAGCCAGATCTTCTTCATCATGAATATCGGTGCCGTCGCCGGATATGTCTTGCTGATTTGGCTGGTTGACTGGATCGGGCGCAGGCCATCCTATTTCGTATTCTGTCTTGGCTCCTATCTCGCCAGCGTGGTGATGTTCACCCAGGCGAGATCATATGAGCAGATGTTGTATTTCGTGTTCTTCCTGGGTTTCTTTGCTAATGGTGGCTTCGGCACTTTCGCCATTTACCTGCCAGAACTTTTTCCGACACGTTTTCGCGCGACCGGCCAGGGCTTTTGCTGGAACGTGGCGCGAATGGTGACGGGCATCGGTCCGTTCGTGACAGGGATGCTGGTCAGCACCTTCGGCTCGGTGCCGCATGCCTCCCTCGGCATCAGCTGGGTCTTCGTTCTGGGGTTGATCGCGATCTGGTTCGGCCCCGAAACGCGAGGCAAGCCGCTTAGCGACTGAGCACGCGCCGGACGGTACCCTGAGCGTTCAACCGCCGCATGGAACAGGCAACGTCCCTCACTTGTGACTCAGCGTGGCAGGCATTGCTCCAGTGCCGCAAGGGCGCCCATATGGTTCGAGCGAATGAGCGCCGCTGCCAGATGCGAATCACGATCCTCATAGGCCTTCAGCAATCGTGCATTGTCGTCGAGCGAGGACTGCATTCGTTTGGGCTGCGACAGGCTCAAACGGCGGAGTCGCAATGTGCGTAGCAACAATGAGTCGAGGATGCGTTTGACCACTCTATTTGCAGCGAGCTGGGTATTGAGATCGTAAAAATCCACGTTGGCCCACACAAACCCGTTGAGGTCGTCGTTGCGGGCAGCCTCCACCATTGCGGCAAGCGGCTTGCGCAGTCCGGTGATATCGTTAGCCGAGCTGTTGCGTGCGACGTCGACCGCGATCACTTCGAACAGAGCCGCGCGTGCATGATAGATATCGCGGACCTCCGAAACCGCCAGCGAAGCGACGCGCGGCCGGCGGCGCGGCGGAATTTGCACAAGTCCCTCTTTCTCGAGCAGCATCAGAGCTTCGCGGATTGGCGTGCGGCTGGTGTGAAAACGCCGCGACAGATCGACAGAATTGAGGTCATCGCCGGCTGGGCGCAATTCCTCGATGATTTCGGCGGCCAGTTCGCAGGCGATGTCCGCCACGAGCGATGGCCGGTCATGCCGTTCGGCGACGATGGAGCGTGCGACGGCCAGCGCCCGCGCAAACGAACGCTCGTCGCGAGCCCGCGGGACCGGCAATTGAGGCCTGGATACGATATCGATGGCGGCTGTCCTCTGCTTGCACGCTGTGACGATTTTATCACGCGATTAGGTAGCGGGAACCAGCTGGTGATGCGGTGGCGCGGCCTATCCCGAACGCTAATTGTCGACACTATACACTGAGAGCGAAAGGTAAGGCTATTGGCGAACGGCTAGAGTCTTGACTACTTCCGGCCTTTATCCTTAACTGTCGACACAATTTGGCAACGCTTCACCTCTCCGCCACCAAACACAGGCATAAACATGTCACTGAATTCGTTTGTCACCGGCAACATGGATTACATCCGCCGGCCATTTGTCGCCAATATCAAGCCGGGCCATCGTGTCCTGATCCTCAGTGACTTTTCACACGATCCTCGCGTCTGGCAGGTGGTGCAGAGCGTCTGTGCGGAGCTTGGCGCGGAAACAACGGTGGCATTGTTCGAACGCCGCGTCGCCGATTATTACGATCCGCCGTCTGCGGTCTGCGAAGCGATGATGAAGTCCGATTTCAACGTGCTGCTCGCTTCAACCGGCATGCTTCACTGTCACGCCAATTTCACGGCCATGGCGGCCGGGATTCCGGCCATCTGCATGGACGGCGGCATGCAGCTCGAATGGTTTCAGTCCGGAGCAGTGACCGACGACATGAAGCAGATTGCAGTGCGCAAGCACTACGTAGCCAAGAACGTATTCGGTCCAAATGCGCGCGAATGCCGGGTCACTTCGAAATTCGGCACTGACTTCACCTACAGCGTCGCCAATCGGATCACGCAGCCGCCGCTGCCAACCGATGCGTTCGATCCTTATAAGATCGTCAATTTCGCCAAGGACGAAAACCGGCCCGGCAACAACCTCCTCTATTATCTATTCCCGACCGGAGAGTTCAACGTCGCGCCAGTCGAGGGCAGCGCCAAAGGCAAGCTCGTGATTGATTTGACGATGCATCATATCGGACGTCTGCTGACGCCGATCGAGTTGACGGTCGAGCAGGGCCGTATAGTCAATATTGACGGCGGCCCCGAAGCGCGAATCCTGCGCGATTACCTGGACGCGTATGGCGACGAGAACGCATATATGTGCCCCGCGGAAGCATCAGTTGGCGTCAACGCCAAGGCGATCGTGCGCGGCATTCAGCGCGAGGACAAGAACATCATGGGTACCCTGCACTTCGGCCTGGGGACCAACGTCGATGTCGGCGGTTCAGTAAAGTCCAAGATCCACATGGACGGCGTGGTCTTGCATCCGACGCTTTACGTGGATGGCGTCAAGCGCATCGACAACGGCAAAATCCTGGTCCCGATCGAGGGCGAGTAAACGCTCAGCTACTTACAATACGACTTCCCGCGCGATGTTGGACGCTATGCTGGACGTTTCAGGCTGAATAACCGCCCCAAACATAATCCCAAGGCGCCAGCAAGGCTCAATGGGGCGGCCATCTCAACGGTCCATATTGCGCGGGCTGGGATTATGTATTGAAGCTGCGAGGCCGCGTCACGGCAAAATCTGGCCGATGGCGAGGTCGAGCCGGCGCTGGTCGGAGGTCCGGATTGCCAGTGAAGTGTGGGCCGGAAATGCACTGAGGTGTCCCACGTCGGCGGCCGACAGATCGCGCGCGGGCCGCCCGGCAACTTCGACGACGCGCTCGCCGGGCCGCAATCCCGCGCGTTCCGCCCCGCTGCCCGGCAGAACGTCCAAGACTTCGAAGGCCTCGTGGTCGGGCTTGTCCAAAATCATTCCGGTGCCATGCAAGACCGGTGGCAATGTCCGTCCCGCCACCGGCTCGAAATAGGCATGTCCGGATTGGTAGTCGATGGTGACGATGAATTGAGAGAGAATGACGGCGCCCAGAAGGCCGTCCGCATCCAGACCAAAGCGCGCGCCGTTGGCAGGCCTGTTGAAGGCGGGCGGCGATAACGTTGCCGTCCCGAGCCGCAGGTGCTTGGCAAGCGCAAACTGCACAGTCAGGGGACCGCCTATTCCGCCCGGGGACAGAAAGCTCAAGACCTTGCTGGATGCGGCGAACGAAGGATGCGCGTGCGCAAAGGCGTCCGACAGGAACACCTCTCCGTTTGACCCGGTGTCGAGCACGAACTGTCCGGTGGCGCCGTCGAGCTCCGCCTTGATCGACGGATGGGTCAGTCCGTCCGCCGAGATGGCGTAGCCGAGAGGCAGCGCGATCGCCGCTTGCGGCTGAAACCCCGGACTGTTCAGGGTCAGCGTGCGGTGCTGGTAATCGACGGTGACGGCATAGCGCGCCAGCAAGTTCGCGCCGATCAGGCCGGCAAGCCGCGGTCGCGCGCCGCGGTCCACGATGATATTGCGTAGCTCGGCGACGGCGACGAGCGGATGATCGAGCAAAGCGGGGCCGATCGTGATGCTGTCGACTTTGACGATCTGCACTTGCGAGACCTGCGGGCCGATGCCGCCCATACGCGCAGTGCGCACCGCCGGCGCATTGATCCGGCGCGCCGTCTCTGGCGTCATGATATTGATCGCGCCGGTATCGAACATGAAGGGCATGGGCGCACTGCCGTCGATCGACGCCTCAACGATGATGTGGCCGCCTTCGAGCGTGAAGGGGATCTCGATCGGGCTCGACAGCGTGGTCGGCGTATCGGACGGAACCGCCTTGCTTACGCGCGGCATGCTCAGCTCGCGCTCCAACGCCCCCGGCGGCGGAGGCATATCTTCCGGCGAGATTGGTTTGCTCGCCGGCGGCGGACTCAGCTCGTCCGACGCGCCCGGCGGCGAGTTTTCCTCCGGCATTTGCGCACTGGCACAACTGATGCTCAGCGCCGCAAGGCCGGCGAGGAGCAGCAAGGCCGTCGCTATGATCGCGATTAGCGGCGCATGTCCGCTTCTCGCGGCTCGCGGACGCGGCGGCTCGGAGAGCCTCAACGACACCAAGGCGATCGGATCGGATTGCAAGCGGCAGGCGTTTACGAGGACTACGAATGATTATGTCTTAGCACGTTACGGAACGTGCGGTGGCAGAAAGAGAGACGGGATGCGCGATCAAAGCTACGGCGTGTCAGCACTCATTGTCCTTGCGGTCGTGATCGCGCTGGGGCATTCGCCATCCGAGGCTTAATCGCCGGGCTGACGATTTTCGAAAACCTGCCTCGCGCGGCCAGATTTTCGACAGGGTCGACGCTTACACTGACGGCGGATTCATGACGATGATCCTGACGCACAGGCTGGCATTGACGCCGCTTTTGGAGAAACCACCGTGCAGCCAAGCCTGACCGCAATCCTGCCCTGTAATGATCTCGATCGCAGCCAGGCCTTCTTCGAGCGACTGGGCTTCAAGCTCGCGGATGGTAGTCCCGACGACTACAGGATGCTGGCCGATGGTTTGGGCGGGCAGATTCATTTGAATCCGGCGGTGAAAGGCTGGCTCGTTCCTGGCCGAAATCCGTTTGGGCTCTACCTCTGCCGTGAAGATGTGGACGAACTTGCCGCCGCTTTTCAGGGCGAGGTCCTCGGAACTAACGACCCGAGCGACAAGCCTTGGGGCATGTACGAGTTCGCTCTGAATGGACCCGACGATGTGTTGGTTAGAGTGGGATGGCCGACGCGCCTCCGCTAGCTGGAGTTCCGGCCACGACGATGCCAGCGGCTTATCCGGAGCGGTCGCGCCCGGGACAGAAAAGACCTGTTCGACGGGGGTCACTGCATTATCTCCCGCCAATCTGTTCCCGCTTCTCCGCGGCGAGAGCATCAACTTCTTGCTGGGTTAGGGCACCAACACCGAGAACCTGATAAGGACTATTCGTGTTGTAGCCCTGCTTGCTGTTATCCTTGTGTTGTTGATCCTCTTGCTGCTGCTGGCCGTTATTGCAGGATTCCTGATCATTATCATCGCAGCCTCCGAAGCCCAAGAATTCGACGGCGATGACCGAGGCTTGGTTGTTGGTCCGGTTCGACGGCGGTGGCACCTTTGCCTGGGCGGCGCCGGCGGCGCTGTTCGCCGCCGTTAACGCGCCGATATTGGGCCCAGTGACCGTGGGCAGACCGGTCGCGGTGCCCTGTACCTGGATATTCGCCGCGTTGACGACCTGGAGCGCCGCCAGATTGATGTTGCCGGAGACACGGATGCCGGCCTAGCCGGCGTCGATGATGCCTTCCGGCGCGACGAGATTGATGTCGCCGGGCGGCACTTGCGGGATCGGGTTGAGCGTGGCGATGCCGGCGCCGGTCGAGGTCGCGGCTGCGATGATAGGAGGAATGCGACACCTGCCGCAGGCGCGGATTGGGCGCGAACTGCTGGCGCCCGTTCAAAGGCATTCGCACCTTCTGCGAGAACTCCTGCGCCGATTACGGCGTGAACTCATTTGTATAAAGCGTTGACATGTCCGGCGTGGTCGGCAGCTGATTCAGATCAGCAAAGGACCGTTCGAGAGTGGCGATCGATGCGGCGTCGAACTTGCAGTCCTTGGTGAACATACCGATCGTGAGGTCGTAGTCCTTCGCCATCATGCTTTCCGGAAATCCGGTCACGCCGGCTTCGATCTTCACCGTCACGTCCTTATGCGTGTGCATGTAATTGATGGTCTCGATCCAGGCGGCAATGAACGCGCGGACCGCGGCAGGCTTGGTCTTGATCAGCAGATCTGACGCATAGACGGCGCCCGACGCGATGCTGCCCTCATACGAGCTGACCGGGACCAGGAGGCGGCCGGTCTTTTTCTCCTCCATCGCGAGGAACAACGATGTATCGCCGGTATCAGCGTCGATCAAATGCGCCTTAAATGCCGAAATGATATTGCCGGCGCCGTTACCAATCGCCGCCTCAACGACACCATGCGGACCCCAGCCTTCCTTGCGGTCAAGCTCTCTGGTCAGCCAGTCGGTTAGCGAGCCCGCGCTGGAAAAGCCGATCTTCTTACCCTTGAGGTCTGCAACGGAGTGAATGGGCGAATCGAACGGCACCCCGATCGCGACAAAGGGGACCGGACCGGCGGATTCGCAGATGCCTTTCATCGGTACGCCCTTGGCGACGAGTGCCATTTCGGTACCCGAACCGTCGCCGATATCGATGCTGCCGGCCGCCATGGCCGTAGCCATTTTGCTGCCGCCTGCGAAAGTGATGATATTCAGGTCGAGGCCGTGCTTCTCGAAGAAGCCGAGCTTGTAGCCGACATCCACTGGAAGAACCGGATCCGCAGTCCGCGACGCCTTGCCGACGACAAGCTTCGTCGCTGCCGAAGCGCCGGAAATCGTCAGCCCCGCGGCGATAGCCAATGCGGCGGCCGCTCCGGCCCAATGCAGCGGCTTAGTCATTATCTCCTCCCCCCTGTGTGCGCCTTCGCCTCATCAGGTTCGACTTGCGCCATCACGCCCGCTCAACAAGAAGCTCTGTCAGTCGACCCGGCTGATCGACCATGACATCGTGCCCGGAATCGGTGACCGCATAGGTTGCCCAATCCGGTTTCGCCTTCACGCTCGCAAGCCATCGGTCGAAGGCGGGCATCGGAAAGTCGACAGCGCGGATATAGGTCTTCTTGGCGACCCGGTCGCGCGCGCCCGTCATCACGATCGGCTGCAGGCCTACGCCGACCGGCTGCTCGGTGAGCTTCGACTGCACCCATGCTACGTCCTCGGCATTCTTGATCTTGAAGGACGACGCCGGCGGCGCTGGACGCGAAACCTCGCCCTTGGCCAAAGCCGCGAGCAAGTCGTGGCGGCTTCTTTCCGTATTCAGGTCGATGCCTTTCTGACCGTTTTCCGGCATGAAAGCGTCGAGATAGACAATCGAGGCCACCTGCGGCAGCACTTTTTCAATGGCGCCCGAAATCGGCCAGCCACCGTAGGAATGTCCGACCAATACGGCGTCCTTCACGTCGTACCATTTGAACAGGTTGACGATGTCGTTGATGTGCGTGTCGAGATTGATCAGTGCGCTCATCAAGTGACTGCGGTCGGCCAGGCCGGTCAGTGTGGGGGTGAAAACGCGATGGCCCTTGGCGCGCAGGCGATCCGCGACCCTAACCCAGCACCAGCCGCCATGCCAGGCACCGTGGACAAGAACAAAGGTGCGGCTCCCCGCTTGCGACGACGTTTGTGCTTCCGCCGTGGCAGCGGTCAGAGCTGCCGCGCCCGCGCCGGCGAGGACAGTTCGTCTTGATGTGCGCATGCTTTGCTCCCAATCCTCCCTCAGCCGTTTTGCCGGATTTCCTGCGACCCAACATTGGTTCGCCCGGGTTGAGCGCGGATGCCAAACGCACCTGAGCTGCGCGCCATCATGGCCATAATTCGGATGTGGCACGCCGCGCACCCGCGACCAAGCTGTGGAATTTGGCCCATACGATTTCTGGTTCGATCTCCGGTGGCAGGCCAGGTTGCAACGTCGAGGCGAAGCCACAATCGGATCCCGCGATCACGTTCTCGCGCCCAACCAGCTTGGCCAAACGAACGATGCGTTGGGCGACCAGTTCGGGATGCTCGATGATAACGGAAGCATGTGTGATGCAGCCCGGAATCAAGACCTTGCCTTCGGGAAGCTTTACATGCTCCCAAACATTCCACTCATGCTCATGACGCGGATTGGCCATCTCGAACGAGTAAAAGCCGGCGCGGATCGTCACGATCAAGTCAGCAAGATGCTTCATCTCGATGTCGCTCGCCCGCGGCCCCATATTGATGCCGTAGCAAGTGTGGTGGCGGACGCGCTCGGGCGGAATATTGCGAAGCGCGTAGTTTAACGCCTCAATGCGACGGGTTATCCAAGCACGTGTTTCGGCGACGGTTGTGTCCGGATTGAGCATGTAATGCATGGCCAAGCGCGGGTCGTCGATTTGGACCTGAAAACCCGCGGCGACGATGGCTTCATACTCGGTGCGCATCGCCTCGGCGACGGCAAAGACGTGCTCCTCGTCGCTTTTGTAATAGCGGTTCTCCATCAGTCCGGCGCAGCTTGAGGGCGAAACCGAGGGCACGAAAACATCGGCCGGGTTGAGGCCGCCGAGCGCGGCTTTGAGGTTGTTGAGATCAGTCTGGAGGATCGCGTTGCCGACATAGGTGATGGGGCCCGTGCAGGCAAATGCTTGCGGCTGGGTGCCCGAATGAGCACCGTCTTTATAGAACGATGGAAAGGCCGTGTTTTCGCGCGTGCGGCGATGACCGCCCTGGACCTTGATTGATTCAAGACCTGAAAGACGCTCCACCGCATAGATCTGGAAGCTCGGCTTCGACTGCTCACCGTCGCTGACGATGTCGATTCCGAGAGCAACCTGTTTTTTGATGATCTCCCCGACAGCGCCGAGCATGGCAGTTGCCAGCGCGCTGGAGTCGTAAGGGCGCCTCATCATCTTTGCGAAAAGCAGTGCGGAGAGCTCTTCCGGGCGAGGGAGGCTGCCCACGTGGGTGGTCAGAATACGTTTCTTGCGTTCGTCTATAGCCATGGGTACTCCAGCGATCTGTTTCGCTCTCGGTGAAAAAAAGTGTGGGGCCGACGAGAGCTTTCGCATTGCGCATCATCGACACTTGCTCGGCCGATGCAATTGCATTCCTCAGAAGCATGGTGCCTGTCAAAGCGCCAAGCCACACGGTATGGGCGATACGTGCTGCAAACGGACGCAGCAGCCATTCGCTTCGAGTGTGAGGCTTTGACGCGGGCGGGCACATTCTTCCCTCGGCATTCAAGCGGCGAACCTACAATGCCCTCACGGCGTCAACTGGCCCGTCGGGCGATGAGCCGTCTTTCGATGATCGTTATTGCCAAGTCTAGCAGCAACGCGAACACCGTTAGCACGACCATTCCGGCAAACACCGCGTTGACGTCGAAGGTCGATTCGGCCTGAAGAATGAGATAACCGATCCCGCCCGCCGATCCCAAATACTCTCCGACCACCGCCCCGACGAAGGCCATCCCGACAGAAGTGTGCAGGCTGGAGAACACCCAGCTGAGCGCCGAAGGTATATACACAGCCCGCAACAACTGCCGCTTGCTGGCTCCGAGCATTCGTGCATTCGCCAGTATCGCCGGATTCACTTCCCGAACGCCCTGCGAGACGTTGAAGAAAACTACAAAATAAACGAGCGAAACGGCGAGCGCGACTTTCGAAATGATGCCAAGACCGAACCAAAGAATGAAGATTGGCCCAAGAATGACTCGCGGCATGGCATTGATCGCCTTTACGTAAGGGTCGAACAGCGCCCCAGCAACCGGCGATAAACCGAGCCAGATTCCGCCGATAACGCCTAAAATCGCGCCGATGGCGAAGCCGAGCAACGTTTCGGAAAGCGTAATGCCGAGGTGAATAAAAATCTCACCGGAAGCTGTCCAGTCCCAAATTTGACCGAAAACCAGAACCGGATCCCCGAAGAAGAACTCCGGCAGGATTTTTGCTTTTCCCAGCACGTACCACGCCAAAAGAATTATGACGAGCACGGTTATTTGTAGAATAGCTATCGTCGAGCGGCTGGGCAGCCATTTTCTCGGAGGCCGAGGCCTCCGCTTCGCCGCCACGGAACCGCTAGTTGCCGGTCCCATACTGATTTCGCTCATAGGCCTTTAGAACCTCTTCTTTCAGGCGGTCCCATATCTGCATGTGAAGCTCGATGAAACGCGGAGTCGACCTTATTTCGTAGACATCGCGCGGCCGTGGAAGGTCGATGTTGAATTCGGCGATTGGACGGGTCCCGGGGCCGGCTGAAAGTATGATTACCTTGTCGGAAAGCGAGATTGCTTCGTCGAGATCGTGAGTAATGAACAGCACCGACTTGCGATCCGCCGTCCACAGGTTGAGGAGTTCATTCTCCATCAGAACGCGCGTTTGAATATCCAATGCGCTGAACGGTTCGTCCATCAGTATGATTTTGGGATTCATAATGAGCGTTTGAGCCAAAGCCACCCGCTTGCGCATTCCTCCCGACAGCTCGTGGGGGTAAAGATTGCCGCGTCCTGACAATCCCACTCTGGTCAACCACTCGGTACCCCGCTGACGCGCGATTTCGCGGGGAACATTGTGAAACTCGAGCCCGGCGGTCACGTTGCCGAGTGCGGTCCGCCAAGGCATCAGCGCGTCGACCTGGAAAAGATAGCCGGCAGCCGAATTTAAGCCTACAAGCGGTTCACCAAAGACGCTGATTTCGCCTTCAGTCGGTTCAAGAAGACCTGCCGCCACATTGAGAAGCGTCGACTTGCCGCAACCCGTGGGGCCGACGATCGAGACGAACTCGCCCTCCGCAACAGCAATCCCGGTGTTCTGAACGGCGACATAACCGCCAAAGCGCACCGTGATGTTCTTCAACTCGAGAGTTCGTGTCACTCCAACGGCCCCGTTCGTCTGGCTATTTGCATTGCAGCTTCGGCAGCCGTCAGTCGCGTCGGCAGAGGAGCATCGAAGACAATTGCCGGGTCGTATGAGAGAGCCCAGTACTTAGCCGCCTCGTCGGCTGCAGCCTCGTCAAGACCACCTGTCAGCGTCTGTGGCACCCGACGGTCCAGCACAGTCTATTTCTGCGTGTCTGCCGCCTTGTATTTCTTTAGAGCGGCCTCCACGAACTTGTTGTCAAAGGTCGGCTCTAGTTTGATGTTCCCGGTTTTAAGCTCGGGATCAAGCAGCGCGATGGTCGCAAACACGTTCTTTGCCGCCTCCATCGTGACGATTCCGTCCCACTGAAAGGCAGCAATGTTGTTCTTGAGCGACTCGCGATATTCGGCCTCGTTCGCCTTGTAATAGGAAGGCGGCAACGATTTGATGATGTCATCTATCGACGCCGTCTTGAGCCATTGCATGGCGTGGACGACCGCATTCGCGATGGCTTGGCTGGTCCTGGGGTTATCCTTGACGAAGGCCGTCTTTGCCATCAGGCAATCGCCAAGATAGGGGCCGCCAAAAGCCGCCTGAGTGCCTTCGGCGTTGCGGCTGTCGACCATGATGGACACCTTGCCTGCATTGACGAGGTTCGTAATCGCCGGGTCCAGGTTAACAAGCGCGTCGAGTTCGTCACCGTTTTGCATGGCAGCAACTGCACTGACCCCGGTTCCCACGCTGACGTATTTTGCGTCTTTCCATGAGACGCCCGCCCGCTCGAGAATCTGCGCGATGAAATCCTGGGTGGAGCTGCCGGGCGCGGAGACGCCGATCGTCTTACCCTTGAGATCGGCCGGCGCCTTGATGGTAGAGGCCCGCGCTTTACTCACAACCAGGACATTTCCAGGATATCGTCCGAAGGTGACGATGCACGTCAGATTGATGCCTCTCTTTTGCAGATAGATCGTATGCTCGTAGGCTCCTTCGGCAACGTCGGCTCCGCCGGAAACGATGGACTGCATCGCGCGCGTTCCAGAATCAAACGCAGTCGAATGGACGTTGAGCCCCTCCTCCTGAAAAAATCCTTTATTGAGTGCCACGGCATAAGCGACCTTATTCATTTGGCTGATTGAGCCGCCGACCGAAAGCGTAATGTCTTTCTTCTCGGGCGCGCCGGACTGCGCAATGCCGGGCGTCGCGACCGTCAACAAGAATGTGCCAGCAAACAGAAGGCCCAGAACCCTGTACATATGTCCTCCCCAATGAAGCGGCGGCCTTTATCCATTAAGGCCGCTCGTCAGATTGTATTACAATCTGAGGCGGCGCGGACTGTGTCAAGGGGGAGTCTTGCGATCGACGGCATAAGCGACAGATTGCCACGGAAGCCATTGTCGATGAGATCCGCTCGATCATGATGTGTGTACGCCGGTCCCTGCTAGAGCGGGATGGGTTTTCTTTGAATCGTTGTCCCGCTCTAGCTTATTGTTGGAGCATGATCCCTCGGATCAAGTCCGAGGGCAGGCTTTTTCGAAAACCGGTATCCACCCTCGGATCAAGTCCGAGGGCAGGCTTTTTCGGGATCATGCTCTCAGGCCTGGCACAGCGGAATCCCGATCCGCCTCGGCTGTGGAAGGCCGTTAGCTATTCTACGATGACGCCGGCGGCCTTGATCGGCGCCGCCCATTTGGCGATTTCACTTTTCACCAACGCGGCAAGATATTGTGGTGACGTTTCGGGGTCGGGTGCGATCTCGGCACCGAGCGGAACCAGCCGATCACGCACAGCCTGCGAATGCATCGCTGTGACCGCGGCGTCGTGCAGCCTTTTGACCACCGCCCCGGGGGCATTCTTGGGCAGGAAGATCGCATTCCAAGTATAGGCGATAAGACCGGGCACCCCCTCTTCGACCGCCGTCGGCACTTGGGGCAGAGCCGCTGAGCGGTGGCGGTCGAGAACCGCGAGGCCCTTGACCGAGCCGGCCTCGATCGGAGGTTTGGCGGTCGTCATGATATCGCACAGGTAATCGACGCGGCCCGCCTCCAGATCTTGCAACGCCGGCGCCGTACCACGATAGGGAACGTCAGTAACTTTGACGCCGACGAGGTAATTGAACAGCACACAGCCGAGTTGACCGGCCGATCCAGCAGCCGCGTATTGCATCTGCGCCTGATGCGCTTTGGTATAAGCGACAAATCCCTTGAAGTCGGCAACCGGAAGGCTTTTGCGCGCTTCCAACACCAGCGGCACGTTGGCGATGAGAACGACGGGCGTGAAATCACTCGCCGCATTGTACAGCGGGTGTTTATAGAGCGTCTGGCTTTGCGCTTGGGTGCCGACGGTGCCAAGCACCATCGTATAGCCGTCGGGTGCGGCACTCGCGACGCGGGCAACGCCGACCATGCCACCGGCGCCGGAGATGTTCTCGACGACGATGCTCTGACCGAGGATCCTTCCCATGCTGAGCGCCATGACGCGGCCGATAAGGTCGGTCGGTCCCCCGGCGGCGAAGGGAACGACCATTGTCATGGGCCGCGACGGAAAGTCATCGGCCTGCGCCGGTAAGACGGCGGCCACAACAGCGGCCGCCATTGCCATGCGAGCAAAAATTTTCATGACACTGAGCCGTACTCGTTCTGATCTCTGTAATGGCTACGTCGGCATTGGCTGTGCATTTCTCTCTTGGACCGATTGCAATAGGCCACGAGATTTTCAGCGAAGACCATCATCACCGGTGCCCGATCGCCGCCGACGGTTTAGCATTCCTCCATGCATCCGATCACCGGTTCAACCGCATTGCGCGCTGCGTCACGGAAGCTCTGCCAGTCCCAAATCGATGTGATCGCCAATCCCTGCCCGCCGCGCCTTTTCATAGACGTAATGCGCACAGACGATGTCCTGAACAGCGAGGCCCGAACTGTCGAAAAAGGTGATCTCCTGATCATTCGATCTGCCAGCAGCCTTGCCGGCGATGACGTCGCCGATCTCGATCGTCAAATCCGACTCGTCCACCACGCCAAGTTTCAACGCCACCGAGAATTTTCCATCCTCTTTGGCGGTCTGTACGCCATCGCCAATGACCCGCGCCGCTTTGAGGATAGCCGGTTCGACCTCGGTTTTGATACCAACCGCCACAATATGCTGACCGGGCCGCAGATGTTTGCGAAGCAGTACCGGCTGCGGTGAATTGGTAGCGGTAATGATGATGTCAGCTTCGTTCACCGCATCTTCCACCGAGGCGACGGGTCGCAACGCGAGGCCGGTCTCCTGCCTTATCCGTTCGACGAAGCTCAGGCGCCCGTGCTCCGAACGGCTGAACACGAAACCCTGATCGATTTGAGGCAGAAGTTCGCGTATCGCATGCAGGTTAAACCGCGCCTGCACGCCCGAGCCGATAATCCCGACCCGCGTGGAATCTTTTCGCGCGCAGTAGACGCACGACAAGCCTCCCGCCGCACCGGTCCGCGCCGCCGTGAAGTAAACACCATCCATGATCGCCAGCGGAAAGCCGTCGTTCGGATCAAACAGAGTGACGATTGAGCCAATGTTCATGCCTGGAGGATTTCTCGGAAAGCGAGCAAGCACCTTCATACCCATCGCTTCGGACTCGCCCCCGACATAACCGGCAAGGAGCTTCATCCACCGCGTACCGTCCGCGAGCCGCAACCATGTATTTGGCGCGACAAGCGTGTTGCCGGAGGAAGTGCCGCGAAATACCGCCTCCTGAATATCGATGCATTCACGCATCGACATAAGGGCCTTGATTTCCGCCATACTGATGATCAAGGTCTTTCGGCCAGCGAAGATATGTTCGGTACGCGCCATCTGATCCTGCAG
Organism: Xanthobacteraceae bacterium; assembly: GCA_030044555.1. Taxonomy (GTDB): domain Bacteria; phylum Pseudomonadota; class Alphaproteobacteria; order Rhizobiales; family Xanthobacteraceae; genus BOG-931. The sequence goes on from JASHVN010000190.1 coordinate 27,998, forward strand.
CTCCGCTGATCCGGGCGAAGGCTTAAATGACCTTGAACAGTCCTTCGTCCCAGGGCGTGAGCACTTCGGCTCCCGTGCCGGTGATGTGGATATCTTCTTCCGAACCGTAGGTGATCCCCTCGTCGAGGAGGTAGGCCTCTACGTTCACAACCATTCCCGGCTCAAGAACGGCGTCGTCGTCCATTCTGACGAAGGGTGGCTCGCTGCCGTTGAGACCGACCCCGTGAGCGAGATGAAAGAACGGAGCACGAATGTATTTGCCATATTGGTCCTCGCCCAGCCCGAGTTCCTTGTAGATGTCGACCATGTGCTCGATAACGCGGCGGTAGGAATTACCCGGCTTGAAAGCTTCCTCGATGCTGCGCTTCACGACGGTCCGTATCTTGCGATGGCAATCCGCCTGCCGATCCGTCGGCTCGCCCACAACCGCCATGCGATTAAATTCGCCCCAGTAGCTCTCGAAGATGGCACCCGAATCGATGAACAGAACGTCGCCTTTTCGCAAGGCTTCGTCCGTCGGTCCCTGCATGCGCGAGCGATGGCCTTTCTTGCGCGCCTTCGCGGCCGAAACCACTTGAATTTGCGTATGGGGCGGGCGCCAGGCTCCTTCCTCGACAAGGTATTTGCAGACGAGCCGAGTAATGTCTTTCTCGGTGCAGCCCGCGGAGAGTTCGGCAAAGGTTCGGCGTAGAGCGCGAAAATTGATCAGGCCGGCGTGGCGGATCAGATCGACCTCGGCAGGCGACTTGATCATGCGCAATTGCCAAAGCATGGCGGAGGCGTCAACGAAACGCGCTTGCGGCATTGCGTCCCGCAAGCTCAGAAACTCCACGACCGGCAACCACAATCTTTGATCAGCTCCCAGTTCCATGCCGATGGTGGCATCGTTGAGCTTCATGCCGACCAGCAGATCTTTCAGTGCGTCGAATTTGAACGGCGGACCGTAGGCGTGGACGTCTTTGACCCACGACTCCTCAAGCGCGTTCTCTTTGTTTACGTTATAGACGAGCAAGGCAGCTTGGCCGTCCTGCTTCAGCACCATCAGATGCGGTCGCGAGAAATTCGACTGGTAATCGCGCGGAGCATGGCCACTCAGGTAGTAATAGTTCATGCAGGCCGAGAAATCCCCAGTCACGATCAGGGCGTCAAGTTTGTCGCGCTGCATCAGCTTCTGCGCGCGCGTCCTGCGCTCTAACATCTCGTCCAGAGAGAACGGCATCGGGCTCCGTACCTTCTTCACAGAATCCTGGGGCTCAGTCGCCTCTGAAGCATTATCCGCCTGGCGACCAGCCCAAACTCAACAGCTGCTAGCAAAGGACGCCGAGGCGCGCCAATTCGGAAAATTAATGGCTCCATAAAGCCTCGGCGGGACCAAAGCCTATCACTGCTCCCAACCGTCAACGATCAGAGATGGCCGTATTTGCGATAAGCGGCCAACAAGGACATGCCGCCCCTGATATCGTCGCGAGAACGGCTCTCGACGGCGGCCCAGTGCGCCACCTTGTCAACCACCACATCGAGGCGCACTTTCGGAACAATAATGACTCCGTCGTCATCGGCCACGACGATATCTCCGGGACGGACGGTAACGAATTCTTCCAAGCCGCCGCGGAGCTGCACTGGAATTTCTCGAGCGACCACGCGCCAGCGGCCGATCGCCTGTGCCGGCGTACAATAACGCGCCACAATCGGCATGCTGCATGTCCGCAGAAATGCGACGTCTCTTATCCCGCCGTCCACCACGACGCCCGCACATTGGCGCTCCTGCATCGCAAGCGCTAGCAAGTCGCCGAAGCAGCAGACACCGCGGCTGTCCCTCCCGGCCCAGACTGCCACAGCGCCAGCCGGAATGGAGTCAATCGCTTTCAGCTTCGCTGGATCTCCACCAGCTGACCACGTCTCTGACCGTCCGCTTATGGTAAAAGCAGGGCCGACAAACCTCGTTCCGGGCCCTTTGACGGAAAACAGCGAAGTGTCAAGAATCTTGGGTATTTCCCCAAGAGAATCGAACACGTCGGCGATCACCGCCGTTCCAGCGGCGAGTAGCCCCGCCAGTGCTTCTGTCATGGCGATGACTCTCCGATCACCAAATCCCCAACAGCTGGCTGGACGACTTCATGCTGCATGATCAAAGGAGGGAAGCGACGCAGTTCAAGAATATCCAGTCGACGCCCTCTTGCGGCGAAGAAGCGAGCAAGACCAATGAATAATTCTAACGACGCCATAAGCGCCCGTTCTGCACCAAAGAAACCGACAAAATCCCTTAGCCTTCGCCGTGGCGGCCCAACGCCGGCATTCGCCTATCGAAGCGGGCGCGACGGCTCGATCGTTGCCGGCGTTTGTCTGATTTCTGGGAGTTGGCGGACCTTACGTGCCAGGTCGGGCCAGGCTGCGGCACCGCGGTCGCGCAAGCGGGCCACCTCGCGGTGCCCGCGATTGATCAAATTCCTGTATAATTCGCACCAGCTCCCTGGCGCTGTCCGACAAATAGTCGGAACGGAAAATCATGAGCGTGCGCCGCTTCTGATTCAGCTCCACTAACCTGAGTTCAACCAGGGTCTTTTGCTCAAGATCGGCCTCCACTGTGATGCGCGGCACGATGGCCAGGCCCACGTTCGACTGAACAAAATGCTTGATATTTTCGAAGTTGCACAATTCGGCCACTACGTTGCAGCGAATGCGGTTTCTCTTGAAGACGCCAAGAACCATGTGTTGAATCGTTTTTGACTGCTGATGGAGGACAATCGGATATCCATCCAAGTCCGACATGGAAACTTCTTTTCGTATCGCAAGCTCGTTTCGTGGAGAAGCGATCACTACGATCTCATCGGTATAAGCGTCGACATATGCGAGTTCGTGAGAAGTCGGCTGTTCCTTGACGAACCCAATTTGAACATTCCTGTTCAACACCTGACGGGGAATTTCATCCAACGACCTGCGATAGAGAGCCACCCTGATGTCGCCGTGAAGCCGGAGGTACTGCCGGAGCGGCCTGGGCAAGAGGTAAACGGCGGCTGATTCGTAAGCCGCAATCTCAAGCGTTCCGACTTTGAGGTTTTTGAGATCATAGAGATGATGTGTCGCCTGGTCGCGCAGTGCAATCATTTGCCGCGCGTAATCGACCAGGAGCTTCCCTGCGGCTGTAAGCGACACGTCGCTCAACCCGCGTATTAAAAGCGGCGTGCCGATCTCTTCTTCGAGCTTCTTGATGCTTTGGCTTACGGCCGGCTGCGTTCGAAAAACTCGCTCGGCAGCGCGTGTAAATGTGCCTTCGTCCACCACGGCAAGAAAATGCTCGAGCTGAAGAAGCTCCATTCGCGCGGATCCTGCTATTTGCCGGCCATTCATTCGGACCCAGATTCCGGGACTTGTCAATTGCCGCCTCTCGCCCACCCGGAGGCTCGCGACTCCTATGGCCCGCCAAGAGGCCGATCATGGCCCAACTGTTACCGCGTGGCTTCGTGCGATTGAACCACCCCGGCAAGACGGACCTCATGAGGGCGGCAGCTTCTCGCGGATTCCGACATCGAACATGCCGCGTGGTTTTGCCGCCACATGTCGTTCGTCCGCTATCTTTCTCTCCGATTTTTTGTTTGATAGTGAAAGAAAACACGCGCCGGCTTCACGCCGATCGTGTGGCTCGGAAGGACGACGCCTAGTCCTCGACGTTCTCTTCGATCCGCCAGACCGTTGTTCCGGGCTTGAGTTCAGCCCTGCTGGCGCCGCCCGGCCGCTTGGCCGTCACATGGCTTGGCGGCTCAATAAGAGCGCTGAACTGACAGCAGGCGGCGTCAATACCGACGGTGGCCTTTCCTTCTCCTGAAACGGACACAAGGCCGGTGCACAGGATCGGGTGATGCTGGGCGTCGACGGCAACGTGAACGTTGTAGCGAACAACACCTGATCAGATCGAAGCTCGTGGACCGGCCGCTCAGCTTGAAGTGGCTTGCGGGGCGTTCGTCGCGCTGACGCTCTGATTACGCGGGCCCAGCGCCGCGTCGGTGTCCTGCGGAATGAGTTCCTCGAGGCTGCGGTGCCTCGGCTCGACCCCGAGCGCGCCGACCACGATGGCTTGAATAATGAGGCAGGCGACCATGAAGGCGAGCACCCCGACCATCCCGTAATTGCCATAGGCGAACAGGATGAGGCCCGGCACGATCGCTCCCGCCAGCCGGCCGATGGTGTGGCAGATGCCGACGCCACTCAGCCGCACGTCGGTGGGGAACAGTTCGGGCACGAACATCGAATAGCCGGTGACGCTGTTGACGTAGATCGAGGTCACCAGCGCGAAGCCGACCACGGTGATCATCAGGCCATTCCCGACATAGGGATAGAAGCAGCCGATCACTGCGGCAATTAATGCACTCGCGATCAGCGCGCCCTTGCGGCCGATCTTGTCAACAACCATGAGCGCGATGATGCCGCCGATCGGGCCGCCCAGCGTCATGATGGTGGTGAAACCGAGCGACTTGACCACGCTCAGCCCTGCCTTGACGAAGAAAGTCGGCACGAACGTCAAGAAGCCGAAGACGACGACGTTCAACACGATCACCGTCACCGAGCCGACGAACAGGCGCAGCAACAGTTGCGGGTTGCGCAGCGAGCTCTTCGGCAAAGCGGTGCGCGGCCGCTCCGGTACGCGCGACTTATTCTCCGGCTGACCGCTTGCGACCTCGATCTGATGGACGACCCTTTCGGCTTCCTCGAAGCGGCCCTTGTGTTCGAGCCAGCGTGGCGATTCCGGAATGTTCTTGCGCAGATACCAGACGATCAGCGCGCCGATCGCTGAAATCCAGAACATCGGCCGCCAGCCAAAGCTCGGGATGATCAGCAAGCCGGCCAGAGAGCTCAGGAACAGAGCGACCTGCATGGGCATGGCGAGAATGCCAAGCCAGCGGCCACGCACGGCCGGCGGCAGGAATTCGGTGTAAGTGGCGTAGCCGACCACGATCTCGGCGCCGAGCCCGACGCCCATCACGAAGCGGGCGGCGATCAGAACCTCCATGTTGGGCGCCAGCGCTGCCGCGATCGAGGCGATGCCGAAGATCAACAGATTGACTTGGTAAGTGACGCGGCGGCCCAAGTGATCGCCGATCCAGCCCGAGCAGAAGGCGCCGATCGTCATGCCAAGGAAGGTGGCTGAGGCGAACCAACCGTTGAGCGCAAGCGTCGAGAAGCCGGAGTGGAGGACGGCGCCGAGCACATTGCCAGCGAGGAACAGATCGAAGCCATCGAAGAACATGCCGCCGCCAATCAGGGCGGCGAGCCACAGATGAAACCGCGAGGCTTGAAGGTTGTCGAGGCGCGCTCCGGATTGGACTGCGAGCGACGTGGTCATTGCAAGGAACTCCTCCCCGATTGCGCGCGTTCGCGGCAATTTTCACCGACGCTATATTATTGTCTGGCAAAGTACAAGCAGGCGGTATGATTGTATTATCAGGCCGCGGCGCAGAGCTCCCCCTGCCGCCGACCGGCAGCAGGGGTCAAACGCCCGCGATCAACGCTTTTCGGCGGCGATCAACCCTGCCAGGGCATCGCGGGCGACGCGGATGTCGACCCCGGAACGGCGCTCCTGCACCAGCATGGCGACGCGGGAATCACGCTTGCCCCAGCCATTGTTGAGGGCTTCGGTCATCTCAGCGAGCGTCATATTGGCGAACCGCATCGGCACACTCGCTTGGCGGCCGAGGTCCGTCGCGAGGGTGACGTCCTTATGGGCGAGCTCAAGCGCGAAGGCCGGATTGTCGAACTCATGCGGCAGGAATTGATCGGCCATCCGGTCGACGATGTTCTGGCGGCCGAGCGAGCCTTGCCGGATGGCGCCGAACAGGGTGAGCGGATCGACGCCGGCCTTGACACCCAGCGTGAATACCTCGGCGAGTACCATCTGGATCCCGTAATTGGCGCAGTTGTGAACGAGTTTCGCGACTGACGCATTGCCGATCTCGCCGAGGAAACGGATCTGATCACCGAGCTGCTCCAGCACGGCCTTGCAGGCATCGAAGGTTTGGCGCCCCCCGCTTGTCCAGATAGCGAGCTTCTTAGACGCCGCGCCCTTTGGTCCGCCGCTGACCGGCGCATCGAGCATTGATACCCCGATGGTCGCCAGTTCCTTGAATAAGCGGCGTACCATTGCCGGCGAATTGGTCGACAGGTCGATATAGACGGCGCCCGGTTTGAAGCCGCTGAACAGGCCATCCGTCTGCTGCATCACCGCTTCGACCTCGGTCGGGCCGGGCAACGAAGTGAACACTAGTTCCGCCCGAGCTGCGAGCGCGCGCGGGGTGTCGACCCAGACCGCGCCGTTCGCCACCGCTGCGTCGGCCGACGTGCGGCGGCGCGAATGAACGAAGAGGGTGTGCCCGGCGGCGAGGAGATGGCCGACCATCGGACCGCCCATAGCGCCCAAGCCGACAAAGCCGATCTTCATGATACGCACTCCCAGGTCTGCATCGTGTTCCGCGCCGGCGGCGGCAATCGCGACCCGACGTCGCCGTCAGGGCTTGCCGGTCGTCGCCTTGGCCTTGGCGGGCACCGCCTGCTGGGCCGACAACAGCTTGGCGGCGATGGCGGCGGCGCTGCGAACATGCAGGCGGCAGGCGCGCGCCGCGCCTTCGGCATCTCTTTTATTGATCGCCCGCACGATCTCGCCGAGCTCGGCGGCGCTGACTGCAAGCCGCCCCGGCTGACTGAGCGTGGTCGCCCGCAGCATGCTCACGCGGCCATGAATGAGGCGCAGCATCTCAACCAGCATCGGATTGTGGGCACCGGCGGTCAACGCCGCATAGAACTTGGTCTTCACCAACAGATGATCGGTATTGTTCTTGTTTTTGTAGGAACGTCTCAGTTCGGTATAAGCGTCGTTAAGCGACTTATGCTCGCTTTCCGTTGCCCGCTCGACGAACAAGCGGCCCGCCATTTCTTCAAGCGTGGCGCGCAACTCGTAGATGGCGCTGGCCTCGTCGGCGCTGTAAACCGCGACGATCGGCCCGCGATGCGGGATGATCTGCACGATGCCTTCGGCCTCGAGCTGGCTTAGCACCTCGCGTAACAATGTGCGGCTGACGTCGAGCATCTCGCACACTTCGCGCTCGATCAGGCGGTCGCCCGGCGCGAACCGCCCTTCGAAGATCGCGGTGCGTAGCGCCTCGACCACCTGCTTCTTGAGCGAGCTGATGGAGCGGACGACGTGCAGATCGGCTTGCTTGTCCATCGATCGATCTCTCAGCGCGGCGAGGAGCCGCGAACTGTTGTTTGCAAGGTTGATTCCAACATTCGCATGATAGCCTAACGAAATGGGATACAAATGTTAGAATTAGACCGTTGGCGATTCATCGAGACGCACCACAATGCCCTCGAGATCCGGTTTCGGCGGGCGATAACGCTGCATAACGAGGGGATCGTGGCCGGGAACGATGTGCTGAAGCGAGGGCGCCGCCGCCTTCACGAGGTCGAAGCCTTCGAGCATCTCTCCGACATGAAAGGCGGTGACGAAGGGCCGGTAGCGGTCCATGTTTTCATAGAAATGGCTGACGTCGGAAGCGAGCACCACCCAGCCCCGGCGGGTATGCACGCGTACGAACTGCAGTCCGGCAGAGTGGCCGGGCGCCGGATGGATCGTAACACCCGCCGTCAGTTCGGCCGGGCCGTTGTAGAAGTGAACGCGGCCGGCATAATTGGCCCGCACCATGCCCACCACGTCCTCCACCTCGTAGGAGTGCTGTAACCGCTTGTAGCGCATGTAACGGCCGACCGCATAGTGCAGCTCGGCCTCCTGCAAATGGAAATTCGCTGCCGGCAACAGGTCGAAATTGCCGACATGGTCGTAGTGCAGATGGGTGAGGATGACGTCCTTGACGGTCTTGGGCTCGACGCCGACGAGCTGCAGCGATTCGATCGGGCAGCGCAAAAACTCGCGTTTGCGCCTGGCAGCGACCTCCGCGTTGAAGCCGGTGTCGACCACGAAGCTCCGCTCGGCGCCGACGATGACCCAGACGTAATAGGCAAGCGGCATCGGCCCGTCATGCGGATCGCCGCCAATGAAATTGTCTGACCGCCTCGCCGCACGGGTCGCGTAGCAGATGGCGTAGACATCGTAGTCGGGCGGAGTGGACATCGCCGATCCTTGCACTGCCACCGATGGCGCCGGCCGCTAAGCGCCGGACGCCGTGAAGGCTTTGAAGCGGGCCGCATAATCCATGATGCCGTCCTCGAGCGACCAACGCGGCGCCCAGCCGAGCACACGCTTGGCCGCTTCGACGTCGAGCGAGGCCCGCATCTTGGCGTTGAGCGCTTCGATCTCGGTGAGCGAATCACCGATTTCGATCGATGCGCCCGGAATCAATCGGCGCACCAGCGCAGCGACTTCGGCTGCACTGCGGGCCGCGCCAGCAGCGACGTTGAGCACGCGCTGGCCCGCAAACGCCGAAGCCGGGGCGTCGATGCAGCGCATAATGGCATCGACGCAATCGAGCACATAGGTGTAGTCGCGCTTCATCGGTCCGCCGGTGGCAAAGCGCGAGGGCAGTCCGCGTAGCGCGTTCTCGACCATCGGCTTGATGAACATGGCACTGCGCATGCCGAAACCGTAGATCGCGGTGACCCGCAGCGCGATGAAGTCAAGCTCCTGGAACGTGGCATAGGCCATGCCGATCGCCTCGCCGGCCATCTTGGAGGTGCCGTAATGGCCGGCCGGGTTGCCTTCACTGATCGAAAACACCGGATCGATCTCGCGCAGTGTCGGTCCCGGTCCCTTGTGATAGGCGGCATTGCTGGAGATGAAAATGAGGCGCCGCACTTTCAATTGGCGCGCCGCCTCGCACACATTCACCAGGCCCATGATGTTGGTCTGATAGGTCGCCGCCGGCTGCATCAGAGAAACGTCAAGGCCGACGATACTGGCGGTGTGGACGATGACGTCGATCGCGTTGCTGCGACAAACGTCGAACAGGCGGGCCTGGTCGGAAGTCTGTCCGATCTCGTATCGGCCGCGGCGCTCCGCGGTGATCGCCAGCGCCTCAGGGCCAGGCGGCGCCATGTCGTAGGCGACGGCATTGTGGCCCGCCGCAAGCAAGGCGTTCATCAGATAGCTGCCGAGGAACCCGGCGCCGCCGGTCACAAGCGCGTTCATCGAATTCAAGTCCCTGCTTCTCGTTCGGCGTCATCGACGGCGACGCCCATCACCGGGCGCAGTCGGCATCAATGCCCACCGGCTGCCCGTTCCGCCAGCAGCACGCTCATCATCGAAACTGCATGCTCGCTGAGCGGCGGGTTGCTGACTTCCGCCGCCTGACGGGCAAATTTGCGCAAGTGGGCGACCGACGGGCCGTCCATGCCGGCGATCTTGCGACCGACCGCGATGGCGCGGTCAATTGCGGTGCCGGGCTTGACAACGTCGGTAACGATGCCGGCGGCCAGCGCTTCGCTGGCGGAAATCTCGCGGCTCGTTACCGCCAGTTCGAAGGCCCGCTTGTAGGCAACGAAGCGAAACAGATACGATAATACGATCAGCGGCGGCAGGCCGTGCGACATTTCAGGCAGTGCGAACACTGCATCTTCCGCCGCCACCACATAATCGGCCTGCGCCGCCATGCCAAAGGCGAAGCCGAATGCCTGGCCTTCGACGGCGACGATGACGGGAGCGCTGAGCGCATTGAAGGCGGCGTTGACTTTCAGGATCGCATTGAGGTCCTCGGCGACGTCCGAGGCGCGGGTGAGGCCCTTGGCGCCTCGGCGGCCGCCGCAAAAGGTGCCATCCCGGCCGTGGACGATCAGCGCCCGCATGGTGGAACGCTCGCGCAAGGCGTGAACGGCGTCGGCGAGATCGAGCACACCCGGCGTGTCGACGAAATTGCCTTTGTCGCTGCCCTTGAGGGTCAACCGCACGACTCCCGAATCCATCTCAGCAATCTCGACCGCCATCCTGTTCTCCGGTGCGCTTGATTTTACGGAGCGCATATATGGACGAAGTGGACAGGGATGTAAACTGATTGTATGACAATAATGCTTGAGTCCGTTTGCGCCAGCCGGTTGCGGCATTCCCGCCGCAGCCGGTGGAGCGAATGGGGCCGCGGCGTCTTCGCGCACGACCTTCGCGCGACGGCGTCCGAGGCGCGGTCGCACCGACCGCCACGGCAAGTCAGCACCGGATTTCGGATCGCGATCCGTGTTCCGCCGTCGACTATCACGCGATCTTTCACCTTCAGATCTTTTTGGAGTTCATCATGAGCGACGCAAACGACGAAACGATCGGCGATTTGTTCCAGCGTGGCCTCGAGCTGCGCCGGGAAGTGCTCGGTTCAGAATATGTCGACGGATCGATGAAGAGCGCCAACGATTTCATGATGGCCTTTCAGCGCATCACCACCGAGTGGTGCTGGGGCTATGCATGGGGCCGTCCCGGCCTCGATAAGAAGACGCGCAGCATGCTCAACCTCGCGATGCTGACTGCGCTTGGCAAATCGGCCGAGATCAGACTGCACGTCCGTGGCGCGATCAACAACGGGCTGACGGTCGCCGATATTCAGGAAGTCCTGCTGCATGCGACGGTGTATTGTGGCATTCCGGCAGGGCTCGACGCCTTCAAGAATGCCAATGAGGTGCTCAAGGAAATGGGGAAAGTGCCGGCAAGCGGCACGAAATAGGCGGTAGAGGGGTGTCGGCTTTTTTAGTTCCGATCTGGTAAATTGACACGACGCCTAATATCAAACCGTCGCGCAATACTCAGACGCCAGGTTCTAGCGTCACCGTAGAGCCCGCGAACGGTGAATGTATGGCATTCAGCGTGCCGTTCTGTCGGCGTAATGTGTGCACGACGGGCGGCTCCACGTTGCCCGAGTTTCGGTGCGTGCCAGAATTTCGCGACCTTCCAGCATGTCTTCGAGCGTGCCGAATGCATTCATGTAGTGGCCGGCGAAGCCGAGCTGATCCAATCGCTGGAACAGGGGCGGGAAAGTCGAAGTCGCCCAACCCCGGTTTGAGGTGCAATTCCTTGCCGTTGCGGAAACAATCCGCACGGCGGACTTCGTCGCGCCGGACGACAGGTCCGACACCTTCGCGCTCGTGATCGGTGCTATGCCGTCGCCTTGTATTCGTCAAAACCGCCGGGGCCGACTATTTCGGCGACGTTGCCGTCGGGGGCGCGGAACTTCATCGCTTTGGCGCTCGGTTGCGAGAGGATGACGCCGCCATGAGCTTTGATGATTTCGGCCACTGCCGCGCGATCCGGAACCTCCAAACCCCAATGATGAATGCCCGGGCCAGAGCCGGCCAACAGCGCCTCGGGGGCTTCTTCGCTGTCATAGACCATCAACGCGAGATCGGTTTCGCCATCGGTCATATGCCGTGACACATGTCCGTGATGCTTCTCCGTCTTCAGTTGCTTGAAATCGAAAACATTCTCATAAAACCTTGTCGCTACATCGAGATCGTTGACCTTCATCGCCACGTGTGTGATGCGAGCCTTCTTGCTCTTGTCCTTTTTCTTGTAGCGGCCGACGCCGACGATTTCGCCGAGGGTGCCGTCTGGTGCGAAGTACTTGAGTGCACCCTCCTCGCGATCCGAGAATATCCGGCCGCCATTGTCTTCGATTTTCTTGATCATGCTAGGACGATCGGTCACTTCCAGACCGATGTGGTGGATACGCGGTCCGGCGCCGGCGAGCCTGGCTTCCTTTTCATCCTCGCTGTCGTATACCATGAGCGCGAGATCAATGTTTCCGTCCGTCATATGCCGCGATGTATGCCCACGGGCATGGCCCGTCTTGGTCTGATAGATCCCAAAAACCTCCTCGTAGAATTTCGTTGAGCGCTCGAAGGTATCCTTATCCTTGCATTTCAAGGCGATGTGAACGATGCGTCCCATTGATTCCATCCTCCTGTGCGCGCGGTCTCCAGTCGTGAATTGTCAGACGCGCAAAAGCATCCCGTCCGGGATTCTGCAGAGCACGAGCGACGTCTCTGCTGGCGCGACTGTGATCGAGTTCCATCCCTTCTGCCGGCGCAGCCGGCCGAAGGCGGTGCGATGGGGCTGCTATATTCCTGTGGCTTGCATTGACAAGACTGATAGTTTTCTGTAAAATTTCGTTCACATACTCAAATGAACGGTTTCTTTTGATCTCGGCCGCCCCGATGCGGCCTTTTGTTTTTGGCCACCTCATTGACGCGTCGCTCAAGATCGCCACCGCGTCGTGATCATCACATTGGGACGTCACGCGCGTCGCGGTACGCTATAAGATAGCGCCGCGCCGCTTCATTTCGCTTCAAGCCTCTCCGCGCGCGCTTTGCACTGACGCTTTGGCTAGTTGAGAGTCGTCTGCACACGCGAGTGCAGCAGCAAACTTCTAAATCGCGCCGCTTCGGATTTCAGAAATTTGCCGAGCTCCTGCGGATTCTGGTGAAAGATTTCGACGCCCTGTTTCGC
>JASHVN010000191.1 GCA_030044555.1 Xanthobacteraceae bacterium
TTCCCCGCAGGACGAAGGCCGTTGCACTGTCACCTCGATTGAGCGGCCATAGTTCATGGCGGTCTTCATGGCGCTGCTGGTGCCGCTGACAATCATGCAGCCGACAATCATGCAACAATGCGCACGGCAATTCGGACACGCAGCATATCGGCGGCTGGCCGGCGTGTGCGGCAGCATTGTCGAAAAGCCTGGTCGCCGTGGCAGCCCGGGGGCTTGGCATTGCGCCTGCGGCCGTTGCGGAGAGATCTTTCAGCATGCTCCGCAGGCAGATCAAAAAAGCAGAGCCACGATGCCGTCACTCTGCTTTCTCGAATCCCTGCGCCAAACCCGATTCACCTTGCAACGCGAGGCAGGGTGGCCGCGCGCGCCAAAATCATTCCCTATTGCGAATGAGTGTGGGAACGCGTGTGGTGCTTCAAACGATAGTCGGTGGTGAGATTATGATTGTAGCCGGCACTGCCGCCACCCGACTGCGATGGGGCGTAGTTCTGCGGGCCGTAATTAGCCGCGAATGTCGGGGACGCAAAGCCTGACGCAAGGACTATTGCGGCAATGAAGGTAATCGCACCAAGTTTTGACTTGCTGATCATCGATCTTCTCCTGACGAACGGGATCGGCCGCGGCCTCCGGCGTGATCGGGCCGAAGGCGAATGGCTGTCGACGCACGGCCACCACAGCCTTGGCTGTACGCCGTGATCGAAGGCTCAACTTTTGAAAAATTACCCGGATGTTGCGGAAATTAGCATGATCGCAACTGGAACTCCGTCGTCAGCCAGTGTTCCAAAGTTTGCAAACAAACTTGTCGCACCAAACGAACGTGCCGCACCATGATGCGAATTTCGGGATTGGGGACACGGGGGCCGGTTCCCCCGTTGGAACCCACGATGAAGTATTTGCGGAGGCATCGTGCAGACGCGCATGGGATGAGCGGCCAGGGTCATGTGGGACAAGTTTTTGGAGGTCACGACCCCGGCCGCCGCCCGCGCGAGCGTGCGTTCCCGCCGGGCGGCGAGACCCTTACGACAATTCAAAGCAGGCGGCCTGTGACGTGGATCATTGCGGCGTCGGCGCGACGCTGGTCACTGCGCCCCGCCCTGCGACATGAATTGATCAAGCGCGCTGAGCCACTTGGCAAATCCCTGCTGCTCGAAATGCTTGACCCATTTGTCTTTCTCCTCGGCGGCGCAATCGAACGTCGCCCACCATTCGACGAAGGCGCGATTGTCGGCGACGACCGGATTGACGCGCAGGGTTGCCTGATAATCCCGCACCGGGAACGGCGGCGCGCCGCAAAAACCGTAGGTGTAGGAGCGCTCGGTATCGGAATGGGCCAGGAGACGCTGCCGCAGGACATTGCCCCCATAGGTGACGCGACGGACCGCACCGACCTGATCGCCAGCCTTGCCTTCTTCGATAACGGTCTCGCTTTCGACGCCGGCCCACGCGTAGTGATCGAACGGGCGGATCACCGCCCACACGATTTCGGCCGGATGATCGAGCACGATGCTGTAATACGACTTTGCCATTGTGAGTTTCCTCTGCACTGAGCGCATCGTCTCATCTCAGCAAAGGTGCGGCCACCCGTTTTCTGTCAAGGATTTTTTCCCGGCCAACGCCTCACGGCAAATATGAAAAGGGCGCGGGATGAGCCGCGCCCTTTCGGTGTTTGTTTGGTTCCGCGGCGATCAATCCGCCAGCGGATCGGGCCGCAGCTGGAAGTGCACGATCATCGGCGTGCGGCCCTTGCCGCCTTCCTGCTGCCAGGGCACGCGGTCGCCGCTCGAGGCCCAGAGCCCGCGGCCTTTCCAGCCGGCATTGGCATCGTCGATGCGGCCGTCGAGGCCCTTGGCGTAGAAGCCGGTCGGGTAGGGCACCTTCATCACGATCATCTTGCCGCCCGCATAGGCGATCAGGCCGTCGTTGAGATTGCCGGTCGAAATCGGCACGTCGTTGCCGAGCCCAAATGTGTTGTGCTGATCGACCCAGGTGTAATAGCTCGACTCGGCGGAATTATCGCCGATGCCGGCAAAGCCCGGGCCCGGATATTTGTAGAACGACCAGCCTTCGGGACATTGATCGCCGGTCGCCTTCGGCCCGTTGAGCGGGCCTTTGCACTTGCGCCGGTCGAAGCTGCCGAGATCACCGCTCGCCAGCGACACCCAGACCACGCCGTGGGAGTCGATGTCGCCGCCGCGCGGGCCGAAGCCAGGGAGCGGCACGTGATAGATTTCCGCAAGCGCGGTCGCCGGCGGATTGCTACCCGGATCGAGGCGGACGATGGAGCCGGGATTGCCGCGCAGCGTGCCCCACACCGTGCCGTCGACCGGGCTCGGCATCACCGCATAAAACACCTGGCCGACGCGCATATCCTTGCCCGGCTGCAGCGGCTGGCCGGGCTCCGTATAGGCGACGCCTTCGCGCCTGCCGGTGCCGGCTGTGTCGACGATCAACGCGGTCCAGCCCTGCGAATGCGCGGCGTCGCCGGTCTCGAGGAATTTTTTGGTATCGAGCCAGCCGACCACGCCGCCGCCGCCGCCGCTCGACGTCCACAGCGTATCGTCCTTGTCGAAGCCGAACTGCAGATGGTGGGTGTCGAAGCAGGTGTCGACGAAGGTGTATTTCATCGTCTTCGGATCGAGCATTGCGATCTGGCGGTGGCTCTCCTTGAGCGGGAACAGCTTGGCCGACGGCAGTTCGGAATTCGGCCCGCAGAAATCCGGATCCTTGACGCCGCGCACGGCGGCGGCGAGCCACAGCCGCCCCTTTTCATCGAACATCGAATTGTGATTGTTGATGTGGGTGTCCCAGATCTGCTTGTCGCCCCAATAGGCCGACGGCGCCAGCGGCTTGAGCGCGGCGGCGTTGCCGGGGCCGAGCGATTCCGGCATGCCCTTGTCGCGCACCGGCGCGTGAAAAATGTACGCCGTGTTCTTCACCGGATCGACATACGGAATGTTGTCGGTCGAAAATTCCGGCGAGCCGAAGACGAACCCATAGGCATTCACCGTCGGATGGCGCTTGTCGGTGGAAATGCCGTCGTGGGTGTAATGCTGCGGGTCGGCAAAGTCCCAGGTGGTCACCACGATATTGCGCTCGAGGCCGGACGGCCGCTGCGGTTTCACCGGCGGGAGCGCGCCGGCGGCGATGCGGTCGGTCCAGTCGGCGAAATATTTGATCGGCGCGGCGCCGAGTTCGCCGGCGAGAATGTTGACCATGATCGGGCCGGCCTGCCCGGACTGAATGCGGCGCGCCCAGGCGTCTTGCGAGGATTCGAACTTGCCGAAGCCGGCCGGGATCGTGCGCGTCGCCAGCCCGCCGAGCTGATGACAGCCGATGCAGCCGTTGTTCTTCATCAGATTGAGCCAATCGGTCTGGGTGACGTTCGCCGGAATATCGCTCTTGCCGCCGAACTGATCGGCGCCCGGGATTTTCAGCATCGCGTACCAGTAGATCGCCGGGTAATACTGCGCCGCCGCCGCATCGTCCGGCGCCAATGTTGCGGTGAGATCGAGCTCCTTGCCCGGATCGGCATCGACCTTCGGCGAGTCGATGAGGCCGTAGCCGCGCACCCACACTTTATAATGCGCCTGCGGCAGATCGGGCACGACGTAACGGCCCTGATCGTCGGTGACCACCATCTTGGCGTAGCGCGTCGGCAGATCGCGCGTCTCCGCGATCACCCATACGCCGGCTTCGGGGCCGTGCGCGCTGGTGACCACGCCGCCGATGTCGTGAGTTTTGATCGGCACCGCGTTTTGTGCCTGCGCCGGGACGAAAGCCAGCGCGCCGGCAAACGCGACCGCCGCCGCACTCAGAAAGAGAGTCCGCCTGAGTGTCATCATCGCCTCCCTTGGTTGAATTTTGGTTTTGCGGAAATCTGCCCGAGTGGGCGCGGTTTTGCAACGGCAAGCTGATGCCAATAGTGCTCAGTTTTGAAAATGGCGAATGAGAGATCGCGATTGGACCGCGAATAGCCGGAACGCATTCCGGTGAAATGAAATTAGATTGGGAGCCGGCAGACGGCGCGCTGCATCGAGCTGTTTTTCACTAGCTTATTGTTGGAGCATGATCCCCCGAGTCAAGCCCGAGGGCATGTTTTTCCGAAAACCGGCATCCACTTTTCGGGATCATGCACTATTGGTTCGACTCGTCGCGGCTACGCCCCGTCGTTGGGATCGTGATAAAGCGCACCGACGATGCCGGTCGAGCCGGGCGTGGCGGTCTGCAAGTGATAGCGGCCGTCGCGGTCGCGGCCGAGCTTGCCGGCCTGACGCAGTTCGTCGATCGCGCAGGCGACTTCGCGGCCGTCATCGCTGCCGACCGCGTCGACAATGTCGGCATAGAACATGGGCGATGCGGCGAGCGCCTGCTCGACATTCTGATAACGCGCCGGTCCCTTGAACACGCGCGACGCGCAGCGCGTCAGCGGGATCTGGCCGTCGCGGCCGAACGGCTTGGTGCAGTCGAACCCGGATTTCGCGCCGGTGCGGCGGCCGTTGAGCGACGGGTCCATGGTCATGCCGAGCATGCCGGTGAGGATCACCATGTCCTGGTCGGCCTGGAAGCGCGTGCCCATCGCCCAATCCACCTGGCGTTCGTCGTGAATGTCGATGTCCTCATCGAAGACGTAAACGTGCTTCAAGCGCATGATGCCGCCGAACAAAGCCGCGATCGCCTGTTTGGCCTCGCCATAGGCGCGCTGCTTGATCGAAACGCGCAGCGTATTGGCGCCGCCGGAAACCGAGCGCAGATAGACCGCGATCGGCTCGCGCACGGTCGCTTTCAGAATCTTCATCGCGTCGGCTTCGACGCGCATCGACGAGATGTTGGCGCTGTCGGTCTGATCGAGCAGAAACGCCGTACCGTGGAGGAGCGTGTGGTGCAGCACGTCCGAGCGCATGGTGATGGCGGTGCAGTGAAACACCGGGTCCATGTGGATGGCGCCGTAATAGCCCATGTACTCGCCATACGGTCCCTCCGGTTCGACGTAACCGCGTTCGTCCAAATAACCTTCGAGCGTCATCTCGGCGTCGGCCGGCACCAGAATGTCGTTGGTGAGGCTCTTCACCACCGGCGCCGGCTCGCCGCGGAAGTTGGCGACGAGACCGAGCTCGTCGCCCGGCTGGCGCGTGGTGGCGGCGAAGAAGTCGAGCGGATGGGCGCCGACCGTGAACGTCACCGGCAGTTTCTGGCCGCGCGCCACGCAAGCGGTGTAGATGCGCTTGAGATCGGACGGCGCGGTGACGTTGGTGCCGCACTCATAACGGTTGCGCAGGCTCAGCCGGCGGCAGCCGACATTGCGCCGGCCGGTCGCCGGGTCGATCACATAATCGATCGCCGAGCTCATGTAGCAGCTGCCGTCGTAAGCGTGCTGCGGATGGAACGGCAGCGTTCTCAGATCGACGTCCTTGCCGGTGATTTTAATCTGATGCACCGGGGCATCGCCCGACGGCACTTCGACGAGCGGCTGCGGGCTGGCGAGCCGCTTGAAATATTCGTCGTAAAGCTTGCCCTCGCTTACCGCGAAGGCGGCGGCGAGGCGCTTGCGGTTGCCGGCGGTCTTGGCCACCAGCTCGACCTGTTCGGGGCCGGCCTTCTTGAACAGCACCGCCTTTTCGGTGCCTTCGATGATGCTGCTGACGCCGGTCAGCGGCACCGGACGGTCGTGCACGTCCACCTCGCCCAATTCGATCAGGCGATCGACGAAATGGCGCAGGCGGTATTTGTCGAAGTCGATGGCGGTTGCGTTACTCATCGGCGCTGTCTCTGCCACGCTGGTTTTGGGGCACAGAAATGACACCCGCCGCCGCGCCGGAGTCAATCGGCGTCAGCGCTTAGCCGAAATGCGGTGCAGGTCTGGTTCGAAACAGGTCTGGTTCGAAGCAGGTCTGGTTCGGATTTGAGGGGCGGGGGAAACCGTCGATCGGAAGGATGGCAGCGGCTGCAATCGACGGCATTCGCTATCGCGCGCGTTGACCCAATCGGGATGAAGCGGGCTACTTGCCCCAGCCGAAATGGTAGTTCACGCCGGCGCGGAAGACGTTGTCGCGCAGCGACACGTTCTCGTTCGGCGTTCCGCCGCAATTGGCCCCGCAATTGGAGTTGCCAAGATCGACGTGGAGGTATTCGGCCTTGGCGCTCCAATTGCCGGGCAGCGCCACCTCGACGCCGCCGCCGACCGTCCAGCCCGCATTGGTGTTGGAGCCGCCCGGAAGGCCGGGCACCGAGGCGCGGATGTCGCCGACCGCGA
>JASHVN010000192.1 GCA_030044555.1 Xanthobacteraceae bacterium
GATCGCAAAATGGCTGGCGGGACACGTCCAGCAGAAGATAGCGAATTGAGCCAGTCTCTATTAGTACGTTGTGCCTCTAACTCATTTTGACAGCCAGCCACAATCCAGCGAACCCGCCGACCCCGCTGAGCAATACCGACGAGTAAGAAAGCAAGCCGGCTCCCCATAAATCGGGAATGAATCCGCCAATGGTGGAGCCGATTAAGACCCCAAGCCAAATGCGGGCTTGCATAAGCTTCCTTACTTTGAAGTCCGGCCCGCCAATTCCTCTGGCGTCCAAAGGCGGTCGACCACACAAGGGCCGTGGTGGGCGTAACGCGCAAAGTCTTGTGCAGCCGGGCTAGATTGTAATGCGCGAAGTGCAGCGAAACTGCGGCACTTTGCGGTTGAACAGGGGAGCCAAAGCAACCGAGGCTAAGATATGCTTGGCCGTCGCGGTCGGGCGCGATCAAGCAAGCGCGCAGTTAACGACCCGACCTAGAACTGATAAGTGATGGCGCACAGGCTCTACCAGCCGGGGGAGAGGGGGTTGAAATGACGGTACGTTTTTGGCGTTTGCTCGTTGTAATGGCCGCTCTTATGGCGACGATGTTTGCAGCACCCGTTACTGCTCAGACTCCGCCGTCCTGGACGCAGGTCGGCCAGTTAATGTGCACAGTCGACCACAGCGTCGGATTTATCTTTGTTGGCCACCAGCCGATGCGCTGCACCTTTAGCCCAGCGGCTGCAGGCGCGCCGCCGCATTATTATGACGGCGCCATCAATACTGTCGGACTCGACGTTGGAGTGAGTGACGGCAGCGTTCTGGGCTGGATCGTATTCGCGCCGACTTCCGGCTTCGCCCCCGGGGCACTCGCGGGCGAATATGTCGGGGTCACTGGAGACATCGGCCTTGGCATCGGCGCCGGGGCCAATATCCTTCTTGGCGGGTCGACACGTACTTTCGCTCTTCAGCCGCTTTCGCTCCAGGGCTCGATCGCTGTCAATGTTGTCCTGGGAGTGTCATCGCTCAAACTACGACCGGCGACCTGGAAATAGTCGAGCCATCTCGGCATCGCGTCCGGCATTCGACGGTCAGCATCGGGCGGCGTTTTTATCCAGCCCGTTTGAGCGCAGTCGGGCGCGTTGGCGCGACCGGCAACCGGCACAAACGGTTCGTAATCGCGGTCCTTGTCCTCCGGAATGCCGACAAGCATCCGTCAAGGACATGCCGATGGCGCTGCGGAAACAAACCGCAAATCTGGCCAAGCAGCACCCCGATGTGTTCGAGCAAGCGCTCCCGGATCCTCGTGACCCACGTGAGCGACGAATTTCGGCCTGCGACGGCGGCCGAGTTTGTGCGGAGATTAAATCGTCACGTCGAAAGCGTCGCCGCGAAGTAGGGTGAGCTTACCGCTCCCGGCATTCGACGTGCTCCATCATGAGTACCATGCGCAGCGCCACCGCGACGTCGATCACATCCGCGCCAGCGGCTGCTTTGTCTAACTCCGCAGCGACGTGCTGCCAGGTCGGCAGTTCGCGGCGTTCTGTCGGGACGTGCCGCAACAGCTTGCGCACGTCGGCGAGCGTTCGCAGCGTCATGACCTTGGGGATGACGAGCAGGCGGGGCAGGGGCCGCGACCAATCGGGACGCTTAGCCTTGACGGCCTTCATCGCTGTCTCGTGCAAAGACAGAGTGAAGATCTTCATCACCGAAGGCTCTTAGATATATCTGAATATTTGCGAGCGCTCGAGCCTGGTTCTGAAGCTGTTGCACGCGATTCAAAGCCGGGGAGGGATGCATACTGATGGTGACGAATGTTTTTAAGGTGCCAACTATCGACTGATAGATGCGCCTATCGTCAAGCTCTAGGCCTCCAGCAATTTCTTGTATGGCTGAATCTCCCATCGCGGCTTTAACATAGCTAATCGAGGCCGCAACCACCCGATCAGAATCCACTTCGGCTTGTTCTCCGCGTGCCCGTAGCGCCTTTTTGATTTCGGCGAATGCAGCAGCTGCTGCTTGGATGGGCGGGGCAATGCAGAGCGTGGCGACAGCTTTTGCCGCGGATCATCTCAAGTTCTTCGGCTTCGAGCAGGCGGCCGTGCAAAAATTCGATCGGCATTCCCGGTCTTCCCACACGGTTCCCAGTCCGAAACCCTGGGAAGATTGGCGCTCCGAATCTTGCTCTAAGTATCTGATTTTATTGGTGCCGGGTGAGAGGATTGAACTCCCGACCAACGGTTTACAAAACCGCTGCTCTACCGCTGAGCTAACCCGGCAAGCCCCGATTTTCGGGCATTTTTTGAGGGGTAACTGCCACCAAATTGGGTAACTGCTACCATTTTGCTACCCTTTCGTTTCCCGTTTGTTTAGGGCGGCCTGCAGCTGTGCGTCAACCATGGCGGCGGCATCGGCCTGCATATTCGGCAGGACGTGGGCGGTACAAGTCCAGCGTAATGCCGATTTTGCTATGCCCCAGCCGTTCGCTGCTACCTTGGGGTGAACGCAGCCGGCGAGCATGTGGGGGGCGTGAGCATGCCGGAGATCGTGCAGCCGGATCCGGGGCAGGGAGCTGCCCGACGCAATGGCAATGGCGAAAATCATCGCCTGCGCCTTTAACGACCTGATGATGGCGCATTACCTGCGCGCCGCCGAGGTTCGGCAGATATGCGCGATCGTGTCCGCCTCCATGGAAACGGAGGGCGGAAACGAGCCGTCCCCGGCCGATACGTCCAGGGGGGCAGCATGAGCGCGCAAATCATCCAGTTCGGCGGCGGCGGACGCGCTCGACCACGAGCGCCCCGCAGCGCAGACCTTCGCTGTTCGAGCGTGCCGAGGCCGAACGCGCCGAACGCATCAGGAAAGCCGACGAGGAGCTAGAACTGTGCAGAAAGATCGAGGAGCAGGCCGTCTCCGTTCGCTGCTTGGTCGACGGCAAGCTGTATGAGGTTTGGTTCATTGGTGCGGATGTTTGGTCGATCGGCCGTATCGATCACGGCATCCAAAATGGCCACGTAGTCGAAACAGGGCAGCGCCTTTGGTCCGCCAAGTTTGGCGGCCGGCGCCATGATCCAGATCCGCGTATCATTGCTGCGGCATGGCGAGAGCGGAGCCAAAACGATCCGGAGACGGCACCGCGCCGGAACCGTGAAGCTGCGATTGCTCAGCTTTGGGAGAAACACGCGCAGCTATTGCGCCAAGCGGAAAAGGTAAAAACGCTCGGCGCCCATGCCGATCATTCCTTAGTCGTTGCAAGTATAGCGAACACCAAATAGGCCAGCGTCGCTCCGGTGATGGCGCCGATTATGAATCCAGCCAGACACATTGTCCGGAGGGTTTAGTCAAGACTAAGCGGCGTCGGAGTGCGCTTTTTGTGGCGGAAAAAGGACGACCAAATTTACTGCGGACAGTTGCTTTTTTAACACGGGTAGCGGAATTTTTTTAGGAAGGAGCAGTCAGCCTCGATCTCTAGTGGAACCTTCGCTAGCGTGTAGCGTTACGATTCGGGCGACTAGGCATGCGTTCGGGGGATCGGCATGCATCACCACCCGTGGTTGCTTCTTTTTGGCGTATACATCGCGTTGCAGATCCCGCTTGGAATATTGATCGGATCTTTTTGCGCTGCGGGCGATGAAGATCGTGCTTTTCGCCATGAAAAGATCGGCGTCGGTCTTGAAAACGAAATCCAAGACTCGATCGATCGAGACGTAGCGTGCCAGTCCCGACAGGCCTGACGAAACGACGGCATTTGTCACGGCAAGCACTGACTGCATAGTAGGATTGCGGTCTGCGATTGGCACAAGCAGCCAAGTTGCAAATTTCTCAATTATTCATTTGCGCTTCTCACGTCTCACCCGCGGTGGGACGCACAGTCAGAACATGCATTGGTGGGAATTATTGCTTGCGCTGGTGGTCGCTCTCCTGATCATTGCTGCACTTCGAGCAGGACAGCGTTGAATCTTCACGAGCGCCTTTGGCTCCGCTCGGTTGGCGGAATTTTTTTGTTACGTTTTTGGCTCCGCCGGCGACGACGCATGCTCGCCCGGAGGCCCGGAGCCCCACCGATAGCGTTTCGCGTGACCGCTGCCGGCAGGAACTCTGCGCAAAAAACGGCCCCGACGAAAACCGGGGCCGTAAGGAGCTAGGCTAAGTTAGAACGTCGACATGGTGGCCGTCGCCAATGACAGTCCTGCGACGGAAAAATGTCGGCAGTACCATCGCTCGTGACACTCGACGTGCTCCAACATGAGCACAATGCGCAGCGCCACGGCGGCATCGACTACATCGGCGCCGGCGGCTGCTTTGTCCAATTCTGCGGCGACGTGTCGCCAGGTCGGCAGCTCGGCGCTGAGCACCGCCGCCGTGATGGCCGCGACCGGGATCAGCACGATGGCAAAGCCACACATGATTCTGGCGGCCTTGCCGTAAACCACATAGCGGGCGCGCAGCAGCTCAAGCTCCTGCCTGATGGCGTCGATTTCGGAATCCATGTTCGCCCCAGAGACCGGTGTATTGGTCGCCGGCGGGCCGCAAAGGTTCAAAGGGGCCGTGATGTGTGGGATTGAATTCTCTCGCGTAAAATAGCAGGCAAGCAATCAATGACGGCTTGGCGCTGAAGCAGTGCGGGTGTTCACGTCCGAGGCCAAGTATTGCGCCGTGCGCGGGGAAACGCGGTTATTTGGTGCGCTCACGCCTTCAGCCGCGGCAGCAGCGCGACCGCATTGCCGCGATTGATGGCGGCGCGGTCGGAATCGGGCATGGCGTCGCCTTGCAGGTGCGCCACACCTTCGGCGACTTTCACGAACGGGTAGTCGGTGCCGAACAGAATGTGCGTCAGCGGCGCCATCACCCGCAAAGCGGCGAGCGATCCGGCGGTGTCGGCGGCGGCGGTGTCGTAATAAAGCTTGCGCAATTCGGCCAGCACGCCGTCCGAAAAATACGTTTTCGCGTTCGGATGATGGCCGAGCGTATCGACCATGCGACCGGCCAGCATCGGCGTGGCGCCTCCGCCATGGGAGAAGATCCAGCGGATGTCCGGGTTGTTGTGAATGGTGCCGTTGATCAGGAGGCTCGTGATCGTGCGCGTGGTCTCGAACGGATATTCGATCGCCTGCGGCGGCAGGCCGGGGAGCACACTGCTGCAGCATGCCGACGTCGTCGGGTGGGTATAGACGATGGCCTTGCGGCGATTGAGCTCGGCAAACACGGGCGCGTAGGACGGATCGCCCAGATATTTGCCGTCGTAAGATGAGAGCAGCCCGATGCCGTCGGCATGCAGCATGTCGAGCGCGTAGGCGATCTCCTTAAGACTGCCGTCAGTGTCGGGCAACGGCACGGTGGCGAACAGGCCGTAACGGCCCGGATATCTCTTGATCTGCTCGGCGGCATAATCGTTCCACATCCGCGCTGCGCGGCGGCCGCCGGCGACATCGCCGAACCATGGCCCCGGCGTGGTGACGGAGACAATCGCGGTGGCGATGCCGTTTTGATCCATCGTGTCGAGCGATTGCCGCGGCGTCCACGACAAAAGCTGATCGGTGGAGACGGCGCCGTGCTTGAAATTGATGCGCTCGTGCTCCTCCTTCATGTATTGCGGCGGCAGAAAGTGATGATGCACGTCAATGCGGTTACCGGATTTTTTGATCGCCGGCGCCGTGGGCGCTTGCGCTAAGGCGCGGCGGCCGGTGAGTGCGGCCGTTGCCGCTACGGCCAGGCCGCCGGTGAGGAATTGCCGGCGGCCGATGCAACACGTGCATGCTGAGAACAATGCCATGTGTTCCTCCCTTTTTTTCATTCCGGAAGCCGCCAACGGGTCCGGCCCGAAGTGGCCGGCCCGATGACAGGCTCCGCGGCTATCCGGATTCCATAGACGCAAGCGCGCGAACATGCGCCCCCGGCCGGTGGCTATGGATTCCGGGTTCGCGCCTTAACGGCGCGCCCCGGAATGACGTTTTAGTTCCCCGCCCGCGTCATGGCCTGGGTCATGATCGCGGTGTAGCCGGGTTCGACCCGCACATCGACGACGGCGACCTTGCCGGCATCGACCTCGGCGATGGCTTTTTCCAGGATCGCCGGGAGATCGGCGGGGTTGGTCACCGGGCCGAAGCCGACGGCGCCTTGCGCGCGGCCCATGGCGGCGAGGTCGACTTCAGGCTCCGACATGCGTT
>JASHVN010000193.1 GCA_030044555.1 Xanthobacteraceae bacterium
TGAATACATACCAGTTGAACCTGAAACTTGCGGTATCCACGTGCAGCAGCACAAAATCCAGGACGCCCGGCCAATGCAGCCGGTCGATGGCGTTGCCGATGGCCCCGCCGATGATGAGCCCGAGGGCCAAGGCGGTCAGCCGCGACGGCGCCCGTGACAGCCAGATCCACAGAAACACCACCGCCACGATCTTAAACGCGAGCAGCGCCCAGGGTCCGATCGGCCCATTTTGCGGAAACAGGCCGTAGCTGATGCCGGTATTCCAGGCCAGCACCAGTTCCATAAAGGGCGTCAGCGCGATCGGCGCTTGGCTGTTAAGATGCAAGTCGAGCAGCAGCCAAAACTTCGCCGCCTGGTCGATGAGGCAGATCGCGACCGCGACAAAAAGTCCGAACGCGCTTAGCGGCCCCCATGCGTAGGAGGGGGCGGCCTTGTGAGCGACTTTGGCCGGCGCCGCTTCCGTCATGCCTGAATGTCCCTATTCCGCCGCCTTGCCCGCGGCTTCCCATTCGCGCAACGCCTGGGCATCGCGCGGGGTTACGTCGGGGAATTGCGGATCTAGGCCGACCGCTTCGCTGATCTTCCATGAGCGGGCGCATTTGCGCCCCTGCGCCAGCCGCGGCTCGACCGCAACACCGCCTACATCATCCAGCCGGAAGGCTGATGCGGGCCCCTCGCCTTCCGCCAGTGTGGCGGCCGAGGTGATGCACAATTCGGCTAGATCGATGTCCACCGCCGCCGCGAACAGCTCGGGATCGGAGACATAGATCACCGGCGCCGCTTCGAGCGAGGAGCCGATACGCTTGGCGGCGCGATCGAGTTCGAGCGCGCCGGTAACGACACGGCGCAGGTTACGCAGCTTGCGCCATTTCTCGGCGAGCGCATCGTCGCGCCAGGACCCCGGCACATCAGGGAATTGTTCGAGATGCACTGATGCCGCCTCCGGATTGTGCGCCAGCCAGGCTTCCTCGGCGGTGAAGCAGAGCATGGGGGCAAGCCAGATCACCGTGCAGCGGAACAGATGGTCGAGGACGGTGAGGCAAGCCTTTCGCGCAACTGAGGAATATGGATCGCAGTAGAGCGTATCCTTGCGGATATCGAAATAGAACGCCGACAGATCGGACGTCATGAACGCATTGAGCGCCGCGAAGATGCGCTTGTAGTCGAAATCCGCGTAGGCGCTGCGGACCAGCGGATCGAGTTCGGCAAGCCGGTGCAGCATCAACCGTTCGAGCTCCGGCATCTGTTCGTGCGCGATACGGTCCGCAGCATGAAAATGCGCCAGGTTGCCAAGCATCCAGCGCAAGGTGTTGCGCAGCTTGCGATAAGTGTCGACTGTGGTTTTGAGAATCTCCCGCCCGATGCGCAGATCGTCGGCGTAGTCGGCCGCGCACACCCACATGCGCAAAATGTCGGCGCCGGAATCCTTGATCACGTCCTGCGGCGCGGTCACGTTGCCGAGCGATTTCGACATTTTGTGCCCGTCCTCATCGAGCACGAAGCCGTGGGTCAGCACGACGTCAAACGGCGCGCGACCGCGGGTGCCGCAGCTTTCCAAGAGCGACGACTGAAACCAGCCGCGGTGCTGGTCGGAGCCTTCGAGATACATCACAGTATCCGGCCCGCCATCAGATTTGCGTTTGATCCCCGCAAGACCGGGGAAATGCACCGGGTCTTCCAGCACGAACGCGTGCGTGGAGCCGGAATCGAACCAAACGTCGAGAATATCGTCGACCTTCTGCCAGCCCTCGTTGCCGAGCTTGCCCAAAAAGCGCTCGCGGGCGCCGGGCGCATACCAGGCGTCGGCGCCTTCCGCTTCGAAAGCCTCGATGATGCGGACGTTCACCTCGGGATCGTCGAGAATCTCGACCGAGCCGTCCGGCTTCTCCTTGATGAACACCGTAATCGGCACGCCCCAGGCGCGCTGGCGCGAGATCACCCAATCCGGGCGTGACTCGATCATGCCGGTGATGCGATTTTCCCCCTGCTCAGGCACCCATCGCGTTGCCTTGATCGCCGCAAGCGCGCGATGACGGAGCGTGTCGCCATGCTTGGCGATGTCCTTATCCATCGCAATGAACCATTGCGGTGTGTTGCGATAGATCACCGGCTTCTTCGACCGCCACGAATGCGGATATTGATGTTTGAACCTGCCGCGCGCGACCAGCATGCCGGCGTCGATCAGTGCTTTGATCACCGCCTCGTTGGCGTCGCCCTTCTCGCCCTTTTCGGTCAACACGCGCTTGCCGGTAAAGCCGGGCGCCTGATCGGTGAAGCGGCCATCGGCGTCGACAGTGTAGGGGATCGTGGTGTCAATCCCGCGGGCCGCGAGCTCCCGCGCGTTTGCCGTCCACACATCGAAGTCTTCGCGGCCATGACCCGGCGCGGTGTGCACGAAGCCAGTACCGGTGTCGTCGGTGACGTGATCACCGGCGAGCAGCGGGACCATGAAATCGTATCCACGATCCTTCAACGGATGGGAGCAATGACCGATGTCATGTGGGTCTACGTTCTGCTTTCTCTCGTAGCTCTCAACTTTCGCCGCCTTCATCACCTCGGCAGCGAGTTTGTCAGCAATAATATATTTGTCGCCTTTCTTTGCCCAATTTCCATCGGGGGCACCCGTCACTTCATAAAGGCCGTAAGCGATCTTCGGCGAGTAACTGATTGCGCGGTTGCCAGGTAGCGTCCAAGGCGTCGTTGTCCAAATGATAACCGACGCGCCTGGAACTTCGCGCCCAGCCCCCGGCGATGAAGTGTATTGCTCAACGCGAAACTTCACCCACACCTGATCGGAGACATAATCCTCGTACTCGACTTCAGCTTCGGCGAGCGCCGTCTTTTCCACCACCGACCACATCACCGGCTTACTGCCGCGATAGAGCGTGCCGTTGGCGGCGAATTTCATCAGCTCGCGGGCGATCTGCGCCTCCGCCGCATAGGTCATCGTCGTATAGGGGTGCGCCCAGTCGCCGACCACGCCGAGTCGCTCGAACTCATCGCGCTGCACCTTGATCCAGTGCTCGGCGAAGGCGCGGCATTCCTTGCGGAATTCGACCAAAGCCGCGGCATTGGAAAAATCCGGCTTTGCCTTGCCCTTGGCGCGGTAATTATCCTCCTCGATCTTCCATTCGATCGGCAGGCCGTGGCAGTCCCAGCCCGGCACGTAGTTGGAATCGGAGCCGAGCATCTGCTGGCTGCGGGTGACGACGTCCTTGAGGATCTTGTTGAGCGCGTGCCCGATATGGATGTTGCCGTTGGCGTAGGGCGGCCCATCGTGGAGCACGAACTTCGTGCGCCCCTTGCCGGCCGCACGCAACCGCTCGTAGAGCCCGAGCTTCTTCCAGCGCGCGAGGATTTCCGGCTCGCGCTGCGGCAACCCGGCCCGCATCGGGAAATCGGTCTTAGGCAAGAACAGCGTCTCGCTGTAATTGCGCGCTGTGGTCGGCTGGTCGGTCATGCTCGTATCCGAATATCGGTCGCCTTCTAACAAGCTGGTTGCGGTGCGGGAAGAGTGCTTTGGGGCTAGCACGCGGCGGGCCCAACGGAACCCCGCGCGCAGGCTCGGCGTTGCAGCGTCGCAAAGGTGACTACGCCATGGGCGCTCGTTGGGCACTCCATGGGCACTGTCACGGGCAGCCGCAAGCGGCGCCGGAGGTCTTAAGTGGAATACATCCGTGCCAGCCGGGAAGTCCGCCACGCGCTGGTCATCAGCGATCCGCAGCCAGTCGGCAGTATCGGCTCGATTTGGACCTCGGCGGGACAAGTGGCCAATATCGGGATTTTCCTCCTTCTGCTCGGTGGTTTCCTGTATGTCGGCCGCGAACTGCTGCTGCCCGTTTTCATCGCCGCCGTGGTGTCGCTGACGCTGGCGCCGCTGATCAAGGCCGCCAAGGACCGCGGCATTTCACCCTGGATCTCTAGCCTCCTCATTGTGGCGCTGGCGATTGGCGCTGTGGCGCTGGCGGCGACCGCGCTTGCCGGGCCGGTCAGCGAGTGGATCGGGCGCGCACCGCAGATCGGCGCCATTATCAAACAGAAATTGGCCGTTCTTGAGCCGCCGCTCGCCGCCCTTAAGGAGTTGCAGAGCTCGGTCTTCGGCGGCGGGGTTGCCGCCGCACCGGCGGCCCCCTCCCCCAATGTCGTGCTGCCGGTCGTCGCCTTTGTCACACCAGCCGCCGGCGAGTTGCTGTTGTTCTTTGGCACCCTGCTGTTCTTTCTCGGCGCACAATTGCGGCTGCGCAACCGGCTGGTTCTGATGTTCGCCAACCAGGAAGCACGACTGCGCTTTCTTCGTATCGTCAACGACATCGAAAAAAACCTCGCCGGGTATCTCGCCGTCGTGACGATCATCAATGCGGCGCTCGGCACCATCGTCGCCATCGGCGCGCTTGTCATCGGCTTGCCCAGTCCAGCGATATTGGGCCTGTTGGCTGCGGTGCTCAATTACGTGCCCTATGTCGGGCCGGCCATTATGGTGGTGATCCTGTTCGGCATCGGGCTGGTGAGCTTTCCTTCGCTCGGCCAGGCACTCTTGGCTCCCGCCGGTCTCGTGGCGCTGTGCACGCTGGAAGGACATTTCATCACGCCGACCATTGTCGGCCGCCGGATCACGCTCAACCCGCTCGTGGTGGTGCTGGCGTTGGCATTTTGGACGTGGATGTGGGGCCCGATCGGCGCTTTTCTCGCGGTGCCGCTCTCGATTGTCGGCCTCGTCGTCTTCAGTCATCTGTTTCCGCACGAGGAAGTGAAACTGCCGGATTGACCCGCTGTCATCATAGTTTGATATTGATCAATGGAACTCTCTCGACGCTGGCTCATTGTCGGAGCAGCAATTTCGGAGCAGCGCAGAAGCGGCAGCTCAGGGAGAATTTAACATGAGTAGCACGTCGAACCTTTCTCAGAACGCCCGCGAAACTCTTAAAGAGGTGCGCGAAGGCGCGCACGACGCCGGCGACGCCGCCTCCGAGGCGTCGAGCGGCATACAGAAGGATTTGCAGGCGCTGCGCGACGATCTCTCCCGCCTTGCCGAGCAGGTCAGCGCCATCTTTGCGGACAAAGGCAGCACCGCCTGGAAGCGCGCGAAATCGAGTGTTGACGATGTGGTTTCCGACGCCCAGTCCAAGGGCCAGGATGCGGCTGCCGCCGTGCGTGAAGTGTCCGATAACCTTATGGGTGCGCTCGACGACTCGATCAAACAGCACCCCCTCACCACCTTAGCCATCGTCGCCGGTCTCGGTTTCCTGGTCGGCGCCACTTGGCGGCGTTGATTGAACGCAGCCGCGCGCATGAGGCTCGCATGATGAAGAGCTTGATGCGCGAGGTGACGCTGACGATCCAGTCAAAGACTGGCGCTACTCCTGCCGTCATTGTCTGGCTCGCTGTCGTCGCCATTGCCTCACTGACAGCATTCGCCTTTCTTTGCGTCGCCGCTTATGCGTGGCTCTTGACGCTGTTCGGCAGCGTGTATGCCGGCCTCATCGCGGCCGGCTTCTTTATCGTAGTTGCCGCAATTGCCGGCATGTTCAGTGCGGCGACGCGGCGGCGGGCGAGAGAGCGCGCCATTCTCGAACGCGCAGCGCGCGCGCATGCCGGCTCGTGGTTGCTCGACCCGAAAATTCTCACCACTGCCCTGCAGGTCGGCCGCACGCTCGGCTGGCAGCGCATCCTCCCGGTGGCGCTGCTCGGCTTCATCGCCGCGCAATGGGCGCGCGAATACCGCGAGCGCGGCCGCGACGGCGCCGAATAGTCATCCTTTGCGAGATTGAGCCTTACGAGATCGGGCTGTGGCTCGGCGTTGCTTTTGCGGACGCTGCTTACGCGCCTCTCTCAGCTTTCTGCGGCGAGCCGCTCTTTTCTTGCGGCAGGCGGCGCATTTGCAGCCGCCGTTCTCCAAGAAATATTCATAATATTCCTTGCCGTAACTGTAGGTGATCTCTTCATCGGGCTCGATCGGCCGCTCGGCCACGATGACGATGCCGCCGTTCCGGCCCACCGGTTTGGCGTTCGGCTTGCAGGAATGATTGATGTAGCGCGCCACGTTCCAACGCGGCGAACCATCGATGGTCCATTTGCTGTTCAACTCGAACATATAGCGGGCGCCGCGCGACTCCCGCCGGTCGGCCTCCTTGGTCGTGAGGAGGCGGCCGCGATAGGTCGCGATGTAGGCGCCGCGCTTGATCGGTTTGGTCGCGAACAGGCCGAGCCCCGTATACGCACGGCCTAAGCGAAAGATGCGGGACATGGTCTGCGATTAGCCGGAGACTCGCGTATTGTCATCCATAATTGCCAAATCATCGACAGCTTCTCGTCGACAGCATTCATCGACAGGCACTCATGGCGCCGTTCTTGGGCGCCGCAAATCGGCGATCACCGCCTGCGCCGCGTTATGTCCCGGCGCGCCGGTCACACCGCCGCCGGGATGGGCGCCGGAGCCGCACAAATAGAGGCCGGGGACGGGCATGCGGTAATCGGCGAATCCCAGCATCGGCCGCGCCGAAAACAGCTGATCGAGTGTGAGCGCGCCATGGAAGATGTCTCCGTTGGGCAAGCCGAACATGCGCTGCAGATCGGCGGGCGCCAGACTTTGCCGTGTGATCACACTTGCCTTGAACCCTGGCGCGTAGGCTTCGACGGTGTCGATCATCAAATCGGCGACGCTTTCGCGATGCTGCTCCCAGGACGTGCCGTCGGCGAATTGCGGCGCCACATGCTGGCAGAACAAGCTCGCGACGTGCGCACCGGCCGGCGCGAGGCCGTCATCAAGCGTGGAAGGAATCACCAGTTCGACGATGGGCGCGCGGCTCCAGCCATGACTGACGCAATCGCGATAGGCGCGATCCATGTAGGCGAGGCTCGGCGCCAGGATGATGCCCGCGGTCAAATGATCGCCCGCCCCCGGCAGCGCCGAAAAATCCGGTAGTTTCGACAGCGCCACATTCATGCGAAAAGTGCCCGACCCCGCCTTCCACGTGCGCATGCGCTTGCGCACGGCGCTGGGGACCGCTTCGCGCGGCACCAGAGTCTGAAACAGGCTCTGCGGATCGCTGTTGGCGACGATCACGCCTGCCCGCACCGCCGTCCCATCCTCCAGCACGACGCCGGCGGCGCGGCCGCGCTCGATGATGATTTCGCGCACCGGGGCGTGCACATCGATGCGCACGCCTTCTTCGCCGGCGGCCTTGGCCATCGCCTGTGTAATCGCGCCCATGCCGCCGATGGCGTGGCCCCACACCCCTTGTTTGCCGTTCACCTCGCCGAAGAGGTGGTGCAAGAGCACATAGGCTGAACCCGGCGTATAGGGGCTTGCGAGATTGCCCACGACCGAGTCGAAGCCGAGCACCGCCTTGATCGGATCGGATTCGAACCAGCGATCGAGCGTGTCGCCGGCCGATGTGCGAAACAGATTGAACGCCGCTTTGAGGCCGTCGGCCTGCCACAGCCGCTTGCCGATGCCGGCGAGCTTGCCCAGTTCGCCGAGCGTGCGGCTGAAATTGCCCAAGAGCAGATTAGGCGGCGCCTTGAGCACGAGGCTGCGCAACACGGCAGCGACGCGGCCCATCTCGGCCTGATAGGCGGAATATCGAACCGCGTCCTTGGCGCTGAATTTTGCGATCTCGCGTTCAGTGCGGCCCTCGCCGGTGAGCAGATAGCCGCCATCCGGCAGCGGCAAGAAATTCTGCGCGCGGCGCTCGACGATGCGCAGGCCATGCTCATGCAGTCGCAGATCGCGGATGACTTTCGGCTGCAGCAGGCTCACCGTGTAGGCGGCGGTCGAGTTGCGGAAGCCGGGATGAAATTCCTCGGTCACGCAAGCGCCACCCACCACGCTGCGTCGCTCGAACACGCGCACACGCAAGCCCGCCATGCCCAGATAGGCCGCACAGACGAGCCCGTTGTGGCCGGCTCCAATCACAATGACGTCGAGGTCGGACATCGCGTTGAGTGTCACACCTTAGACCTTGATCCAATCCGGTTGAATCGGATCAAAGTCTCGATTTTTCCTTGAGCATGATCCCTCGGGGCAAGTCCGAGGGCATGCTTATCCGAAAAACGGTTTCCACTTTTCGGATCATGCTCTAGATCGGCGGAAACACGTCGCCGGCGCGCGCCAGCGCATCGCGGGCGTTGCGCGTATCCTCTTGCATCTGCCTAATAAGCTCGTCGAGCGAAGCGAAAGCCGCCTCCTCGCGCAACCAGGCGATGAAAGCGACGTCGATGGTCTGTCCATAGAGATCGCCGGCAAAATCAAACAAAAAGACTTCGAGCAGCACGGTGCCGACATCGAACATCGGCCGCCGGCCAAAGCTCGCCACTCCGTCGCAACGGCGCCCGCCCAGATTGGCGCGTATCGCGTAGATGCCATGGCGCAGGCCGCATGAAGCATCGAGGCTCAAATTCGCTGTCGGGAAGCCGAGTTCACGCCCGCGCTTGTCGCCGTGAATGACCTCGCCGGTCACGAACCACGGATAGCCGAGAAATTCGGCGGCCTCTTCGACCCGGCCGGCGCCGAGCGCCGCACGGATCGGCCCAGATGCGATGGCGCGTCCGTTGTCCATAAACGGCGGCACCACGTCGACGGCGAAGCCGCACTTTCTACCCTCCTCGACGAGAAATTCCGGCGAACCGCCTCGTCCCATGCCGAAATGAAAGTTAAAACCGATGACCGCCCCGCTCACCGCGAACCGGTCGACCAGAATGCGGGAGACAAATTCGTTCGCCGTAAGGCTCGCAAGCGCCGCGTCGAAGGTCAGCACGATGGCCCCGTCGAGCCCGGTGCCGGCTAGCAGGCGCAGTTTG
>JASHVN010000194.1 GCA_030044555.1 Xanthobacteraceae bacterium
GCCGAGTCCTCTCAACCCGCTCGGCGTGAAAGGAGTTGGCGAATCGGGCGTCCTTCCGCTCCCGGCGGCAGTCGCTTCCGCGATCGAAGATGCCCTATCGCCCTTCGACATTCACATCAGCCAAATTCCCGTCAGGCCAGGCGATCTGCTTTCCAAAATCCGCATGCCGGGAGCCGGATGACATCGGCCAAGCCGACCTCGACTGAGGCTACGTTTTGGCGCCGCGCACTGACAAACGCCGGCCACTCGATCAGGCTTCAGCCGCCTGTGGTTGCTTGAGCGTTCGACAACGTCGACGGAGAGGACCGCGCCGAACTGCGCAGTCCATTTAGCAACTTTGGTCGAGCGCTTCCCGCGCCGTCCGCTAAAATCAGGTATTTCTCGCAGGCATCACGGGCAAACCATGCTCGGTCGCAGACCGGTATGAAACCCGCCAGGCCGACAGCTTTTCGAGTCTTCGTGGTGAGAGTCGGCCTGTCCGTATGCGAACGGTTTCGGTTTCCGCAGTTGCAATGCGGCCACTGCCGTTCTCGGGGATTACACACCATCAAGCCGCGCGTCACACTTGTGCATCCGCCGGCGGTGTGCCGCACAGCAGCGCGTGCAGCACTACCAGCGTCAGGCCGCCGGATATTACTGGCTGCGTTATGACGAGCCGCGCGAGCAGCGGCATCTGCGCCAGCACCTCGGGGCTGAGAAACATGCCGCCAAGCGCCACCAGCATCGACAGTCCGGCCACGATATACTTCCGCTCGTCCCAGTCTGCCTTCGCCAGGATGTGCACGCCATGCATCAATACGATGCCGAACAATAATGTAGCCGCCGCCGACAATACCGGCAGGGGCACCAGCACCAGCAAAAGGTCGAACTTAATGCAGGCACCGAGCACAATCAGCAGTATGCCGGCCGCCAAGGTGGCATAACGTGAGGCGACACGCGTGGTGCGCAGCATGCCAATATTGTCCGGATAGACGATCGTGCTGAACCCGCCGACGAGCCCCGCGAGCACGCCGCCGAGCCCGATCGCGAACACGCCTTGCGACATGCGCGATGACGGCACGGTCTGGCCGCCCCAATCGGCAACCATCTGATAAAGCGCCATGGAGCCGATACTCGCCGGCAATAGCACGAGCAGGAAGACGATCACGAGGTTGATCTGGATCGCGTGGCCGAACGGGAACACCTGCGGCGACACAAAAATAGGCGCGTTTGCCACGGCGGCCAGCGATACCGGCCGGAAGATCGAGTAGCCGACAGAACCAGCGGCAAGGCCGATCA
Source organism: Xanthobacteraceae bacterium (assembly GCA_030044555.1). Classification (GTDB taxonomy): domain Bacteria; phylum Pseudomonadota; class Alphaproteobacteria; order Rhizobiales; family Xanthobacteraceae; genus BOG-931. The sequence continues at coordinate 1,279 of JASHVN010000194.1, forward strand.
GCACGGCAGCGCGGCGAAAGCGGCCGCCCCACAAGGTCACCGCCACTAGCACCACCACCGCTAAGGCACCGGCGAGAATGTTGACCAGTGGGAAACCCGGGCTTTGCGGCAGACCGATCCATCCCGGCAGTGCGACATTGGAGACCTGGATCATGATAAAGATAACAATCATGCCGGCAATGAGCGGCGCACGGAGAAACCGCGATAACAGTCCAATGATGCTTGTGCCAGCGATCGGAATGGAAAGCGCGCACCAGATGAGTGCAGCCACGAAGAACGATCCGTAGGCGGCACCAAGTCCGCCACCCTGCAGATGACCGACCGCGAGCAAGCTCGCAAAGCTGCCGGCATACGGCCCCTGAACAATGGGCAGCCGCAACAGCAACGCCGATTGCAATATTGTGACGAAGCCGCAGACCACGAACGTCATGCCGTACAGATAGGCGATCTGCTGCGGCGCAAGATCGAACGAGTGGCCCAGTATGCCCGGAAACACGAACATTCCGGTCATGCCAAAAATATTCTGCAAGCCTAGGATCAGCAACTGACCGTAAGGCAGCGGCTGATCGATGCCAACTTCGAAAATCGTCTCTGACGCTGATCGCTCGGTAATGGCTTGCTCGGCGAGGTTGTGGCTAATTCGTAATGAACACATTTTCAGTCGGCGGCAGTTTCCAATTATGGCGAAATTTCCTCAAGGGGTCGACCGTTAGTACGAAGGCCGAAAATGCCGATTGCGATCACCATCAAAAGCATTGCGGCGGCAATTAACACGAATGCCCCGTTAACACGAATACGCCGACCTGGCCAAGGCCCGCGAGGAGGGTGGCTGCCCGGTAACCGACGAAGATCGCGCTGACCCGGCTCCAGGAAAACGAGAACCCCACGGCAAGAGAGCGTATCCTGGACGGAAACAACTCCGCGGCGTAGGGATTCTTCAAGGACCGCGTAATGCGGCCCACCAAAAACCGCCAAACACGCAGGCTGAAGGCGTTCCAATCATCTCCGCCATCGCTGTTCAAATAACCGACCCGCCAAAGGTCCAAATCGACAATTAGGCAACACCAAAGGAGAGCCGCTGCAAGTCTCCTGTATTCTCTACATTAATATTCATGATGCATATCATTCATTTTTATCATACTCATACCTGCGGTACAAATATTTCCAAGGCGATCGGTTCTGAACCTGCCGCGGGAAGGCCTCGGTTTGGTTCACGACCGATTCGGGGCGTCTTCTAATCGCGGACACGTGAGCCTTGAATTTCCGCGCGCGTGAACGAGAGTGCCGGCCGCGATTTCGGCCCGCAATGCTACGGGAGATCGCAGTGAGCGAGAATCATACGAAGTTTTACATCGACGGCGAATGGGTGGCCCCAGTCACCCCCAGGCTGCTCGACGTTATAAATCCCGTGACGGAGGGGGTCTGTGCCCAGGCCAGTATGGGGTCCAGCGCTGACGTTGATCGCGCGGTGGCGGCCGCTCGTCGGGCTGTGCATCAATATTCTCACAGCAGCGTCGCTGAGCGAGTGTCCCTTATGAGACGGATCGTTGCCGGTTGTGAAGCGCGGGTGGACGATCTGGCCAAAGCCGTCACGCTCGAGATCGGATCGCCGATCAGATATTCGCACGATGTGCAAACCGTCAGAATGATTCGGAATATCGAAGGAATGATTTCCGTACTGGAGAATTACGGATTCGAGCATTTCATGGAGGGGACGCTGATACGGCGAGAGCCGATCGGTGTCTGTGCACTTATCTCGCCTTGGAATTGGCCGCTCGCGTCCTTCGGCACGAAATTCGCCGCGGCTCTCGCTGCAGGGTGTGCTTCGATTTTCAAGCCAAGCGAATTTTCGCCTCTCAGCGCGTTAGTCATGGCAGAGATTTTGCACGATGCGGGCGTCCCCAAGGGGGTCTTTAACCTCATCAATGGAGAAGGGTCGACGGTCGGTGATGCTCTCGCGCGGCATCCCGGAATCGACATGATATCATTCACTGGATCGGTGCGTGCGGGCGTTATGGTGGCGCAAGCCGCTGCAGAGACGGTGAAACGCGTCGTACAAGAACTCGGCGGAAAGTCGGCAAACGTCATACTGAGCGGGACGAATCTAGAGCGAACGGTGCCCTCCGGCATATTGCGGTGCTTTACGAATACCGGGCAATCCTGTCAGGCGCCAAGCCGAATGCTTCTACACAAATCTCAGCGTGACGCGGCTATTGCACTGGCGGAGCGCACCGTGCAGGCAATAAAAATAGGCGATCCGCTCGATCCCTCGACCACGATGGGCCCCCTAGCCAATAGGGTGCAGTTCGAGCGGGTGCAGGGACTGATCGAAAAGGGGCTTCAAGAAGGCGCAACATTGCTATGTGGCGGCCCCGGGCGTCCAGAAGGATTTGATTCCGGCTATTTTGTACGTCCGACCATTTTTGCCGATGTCATGCCTGACATGACCATCGCCAAAGAGGAGATTTTTGGACCGGTGTTGTCGATGATGACATACGATACAGACGAAGACGCGATCGAGATTGCGAACGGAACGATTTACGGCCTGGCAGGCTATGTGCAAGCGGATGATATTGAGCGCGGCCGCCAGGTGGCGGCAAAACTTCAAGCGGGACGTATCTACTTCAACGATACGCCGACACTTGATTCTCCGGCTGAACGCAATGCGCCATTCGGCGGATACAAGAGGTCCGGCAATGGACGACAGCAGGGAGTTTTCGGCCTTGAAGAATATCTCGAGGTCAAGGCGGTGCTTGGCTATAAATCCGCAGAGGTCGTGGCGGCCAAGTAGACGGAACCGGGGAGAAGTTGGCTACCTGACTGATCGAGGGCGTCTCCGGTCAACCAATTCTGCAGAAACGCCCTGATGCATGTAACACACAACAAAATATCACTATCGTGCATCTACGCCATTTCGATCTCAATCTCCTCCTTGCCTTTGACGCTCTATTCACTGAGCGCAGCGTTACGCGCGCCGCACACCGCATCGCTTTAACACAGCCGGCAATGAGTCACGCTTTGCAACGGCTCCGCATTGCCTTTAACGATGTTTTGTTTGTTCGCGGAACCCGCGGGATGGAGCCGACGCGAATTGCCACGACACTTGCGCCGACAATCCATGACATTCTGATTAAAGCGAACTCCCTGGTCGAAGCCGACAAGGTTTTTCGTCCGGAGACCAGCCAGCGTTCGTTCACGATCGGAATGACCGATTATGCCGCTTCACGAATACTTCCGGCAATTACCAGGGAGTTGCATCGCCTCGCGCCACATGTCTCGTTGACCGTGCGGCCTCTGGCAAGGGGCGACGGGCCGGCCGCGATTGAAGCCGGCGAGGTCGATCTGGCCATTGGTATTTTCCTCAACGTCCAGCGCTTGCGCAGACATCTGCTGGAGGAAGAAAG
>JASHVN010000026.1 GCA_030044555.1 Xanthobacteraceae bacterium
ATTTTCATCCTCAACAATCAGTACATGGGCATGGTGCGGCAGTGGCAGGAATTGCTGCACGGCGGCCGCTACTCGCATTCCTACACCGAGGCGCTGCCCGACTTCGTCAAGCTTGCCGAGGCCTATCGCGCCCACGGCATCCGCTGCGAGCATCCGGGCGAGCTTGACGAGAAGATCCGCGAAATGATCGAGGTGAAAAAGCCGGTGATCTTCGACTGCGTGGTCGACCCGACGGAAAACTGCTTCCCGATGATTCCCTCCGGCCGTGCCCACAACGAGATGCTGCTCGGCGACGCGGCGACGCGGGTCGAAGACGCGGTGACCGAGGAAGGGAAGATGTTGGTGTGAGAGAATAGTTGTCGTTCGTCATTGCGAGCCAACGGACCCGCACGGTCCGATGACAGGCTCCGCGAAGCAATCCAGTCTTAGTTGCGAAAATTTGGGATTGCTTCGTCGTTACGCTCCTCGCAATGACGATGAACAAGTGGAGGCGCGACTACCATGAAAATCGCCATCATCGGCGCCGGCAACGTCGGCGGTACGCTCGGCGCGGCGTGGGCGCAAAAGGCCGGCCACGAGATCTTATTTGGCGTACGTAATCCCACCGCCGAGAAGACGGTGGCACTGCTCAGCAAGATCGGCGGCAAGGCGCGCGCCGTCACGCCGGCGGAAGCGGCCGCGTCCGGCGACTTCATCGTTCTGACCACGCCGTGGCCGCAAGCCGAAGCCGCGATCCGCTCGCTCGGCAACGTCAACGGCAAGATCATTCTCGATGCCACCAATCCGCTGGCGATGGGCCCCGACGGCCTCAGCCTCGAAATCGGCCACAGCATTTCGGCAGGCGAAAAGGTGCAGAATTGGGCCGCGGGCGCCTCGGTGTTCAAGACGCTCAACACCACCGGCTTCGGCAACATGGCCGATCCGGTCTTTGACGGTGTCAAATCGGTGATGTTCGTGGCCGGCGATGATGCTGCGAACAAACCGAAAGTGATCGAACTTGTCTCGTCGCTCGGCTTCGACGTGATCGATGCCGGTCCGTTGCGCAACGCGCGGCTTCTGGAAGCCCATGCCATGCTGTGGATCGAGCTTTCGCTCAAGCGCGGGCTGGGCCCCGACTGGGCCTTTGCGCGCCTTAAGCGCTAGAGGAGAACCGCCATGAATGCCAACATCGCGACCACGCATTATCCGGCTGCTGGGCAAAACGAGCGCGTGGAGAGGCGCGCGCTTTGTGTCCTGGTCGATAACGAACCGGGTGTGCTGGCGCGCGTGATCGGGCTGTTCTCCGGGCGCGGGTACAACATCGACTCGCTCACTGTCTCAGAAACCGAGCACGAGAAGCATCTCTCGCGCATCACGATCGTCACCAACGGCACGCCGATGGTGCTCGAGCAGATCAAGAATCAGCTCGACCGTCTGGTGCCGGTGCATCGCGTGGTCGACCTGAGCACGACCGGTCCGGCGATCCAGCGCGAGCTCGCCATGGTCAAGGTGCGCGGCACCGGCAAAGGCCGCGCCGACGCGCTCAAGCTCGCCGGGAGCTTCGAGGCCCGCGTTATCGATGAGACCGCCGAAAGCTACGTGTTCGAGGTCACCGGCGCCTCCGACCAGATCGAAAGCTTCATCAGTCAGATGCTGCCGCTCGGCCTCGTCGAAGTGTCGCGCACCGGCGTGGTCGCCATCGCCCGCGGGGCGGAGGGGATGTAGTCCTCTGGCTCGTCGTCCTGAGGTGCCCGCGCGCGCGGCGCGCGGGCCTCGAAGGATGCTGCTCCGGCCGGGCCGTCGCCCTTCGAGGCGCGGCTTCGCCGCGCGCCTCAGGGTGACGGTCCACTGTCACGCCACGGCGCGCTCTTTTACCGACAAGCGCTCGACCAAGGTGGCGAAGCGGTCGACGAAGCCTTGCAGGAACGCCTTGGTGCTGTCGTCGCCGATATTGCCGTGATCGTCGATCAGGTTCGGCTTGAAGGTCACATAAGCCTCGCCGCCGAGCAGGATCATGCCGAGGCCGGTCATTACCGAACGCAAATGCTGCTGCGCCAGCGCGCTGCCGATCGCGCCCGGGGACGTGCCGGTGATGAAGGCCGGCTTGCCGGGCCAATTGCTTTTGCCATAAGGCCGCGCGCCCCAATCCACCGCGTTTTTCAGAACCGTCGGAATCGAGCGATTATGCTCCGGGGTGACGATGAGCACGCCATCGGCGGCCGCAAGTTCGTTTTTGTAGCGCGCGACCTCGGCCGGCAGGTTTGCTTCGTTGTCCTGGTTGTACATCGGCAAATCGTCGATGCGCGCGAAATGCGCGTCGAATTTGTCGGCGCCGAGCTTGGCAAGCGCCTGGGCAAGCTTGCGGTTGATCGAATCGCGGCGATTGGAGCCGACGATCACGGCGATCTGCGGCCGGTTCGTTGCGGTGGGCATGGTTGAATACCTCGGTTAGAATACGTAACTTGGGCTACATAGGTGACTAGCCGCCAGGCGGGCAAGAAGGCACATCGATGAAACCAAGACACACGCATTTGCCCGGTGATTGCCGCGCCATCAGCGACGTGCTGGCGCGTGTGGGTGATAAATGGTCGGTGCTCGTCGTCACCCGGCTCGGCGAGCGGCCGATGCGCTTTAACGAGCTGCGCCGCTCGATCGGCGGCATTTCCCAGCGCATGCTGACGCTGACGCTGCGCGGGCTCGAACGCGACGGCCTGGTCACGCGGACGGTTTTTCCCACCATTCCGCCGCGGGTGGATTATGAGCTCACGGCGCTTGGCCGCGACCTGCTTGAGCCGGTTTCGGCGCTTGGCGCCTGGGCCATCCGCAATCAGCCGAAAATCGCCCGCGCGCGCGAGAAGTTCGATGGCCTTAACGGCAAGCAAGGCTTGAAGCAAGATTTGGCCGGCGCTGCCTGACCCGACCAGCAAAGGCTTGCCGGCAACGGGCTTGTGTCGGCTGCGGGTAGAAATTAGAAGCGAGCACCACAAGCAAGCGGCCAATGCTGGCCTGCAGTAGGGGTGAGACACTATGCGTGTTTATTACGACCGCGACGCCGACCTGAACCTGATCAAGGGCAAGAAGGTCGCCATTATCGGCTATGGCAGCCAGGGCCATGCCCACGCGCTCAATCTGCGCGATTCCGGCGTCAAGGACGTCGCGGTGGCGTTGCGCAAGACCTCGCAGGGGGTGAAGAAGGCGGAAGGCGAAAAGCTGCCGGTGAAGGACGTCGCCGAAGCCGCCAAATGGGCCGACGTGATGATGATGCTCACGCCCGATGAGCTGCAGGCCGACATCTATAACAATCAGCTCCACGCCAACATGAAGGAAGGCGCGGCGCTGATGTTCGCGCACGGACTCAACATTCATTTCAATCTGATCGAGCCGCGCGCCGATCTCGACGTGATGATGATCGCGCCCAAAGGGCCGGGCCACACTGTGCGCTCGGAATACCAGCGCGGGACTGGCGTGCCCTGCCTGCTCGCGATCCATAAGGACGCGTCCGGCAACGCTCACGATCTTTGCCTGTCGTACGGCGCCGCGATCGGCGGTGGCCGCGCCGGCATTATCGAGACGACTTTCCGCGAGGAATGCGAGACCGATCTGTTCGGCGAGCAGTCGGTGCTATGCGGCGGCGTCGTCGAGCTGATGAAGGCCGGATATGAAACGCTCGTTGACGCCGGCTATGCGCCGGAGATGGCCTATTTCGAATGCATCCACGAAATGAAACTGATCGTCGACCTCATCTATGAGGGCGGCATCGCCAACATGAACTATTCGGTGTCGAACACGGCCGAGTACGGCGAATATGTTTCCGGGCCCCGCGTCATCAACGATGACACGCGCGCCGAGATGAAAAAGATTCTCGACGACATCCAGTCGGGCAAGTTCGTCAAGGACTGGATGCTGGAAAACAAGGTCAATCAGACTTCGTTCAAGGCAATGCGCGGCAAGCTCGCGTTGCA
>JASHVN010000027.1 GCA_030044555.1 Xanthobacteraceae bacterium
AATTTTCATCGCCGCCGCCACCGTGGGCGGCATTCTCGCCAATTCCACGCAGCCGGCCGATTTCATCTACGATAATCTCGCTATCGCAACGAATATCATTCACGGCGCCGCCAAGGCCAGTGTCGCGAAATTGATGTTTCTCGGCGCGGCGTGTCTTTATCCACGTCTCGCGCCGCAGCCGATGTCGGAGGAGTCCCTCCTCGAGGGTCCGCCTGAGCCGACCAACGAATGGTACACGGTGGCGAAAATCGCCGGCGTCAAGCTTTGCCAGGCCTATCACAAGCAACACGGTCGCGATTTCATCGTCGCGGTCCCGGCCAACCTTTACGGTCCCGGAGATAATTTCGACCCGAAGGCCGGCCACGTCGTCCCCGGCCTGATGCGGCGCGCGCATGAGGCGCGCTTGGGGAACGCGCCCGAGCTCTCGATCTGGGGCACCGGAAAGGCGTTGCGCGAATTTATGCACGTCGACGACTGCGCCGATGCGCTGATTTTTCTGATGAAAACCTATTCCGACGCGCGAATGATCAACGTCGGCACCGGACAGGAAGTCTCGATCGGCGGCCTGGCGCAGGAGATTTGCCGGGTTGTCGGCTATCCGGGCCGGCTCGCTTTCGACACGACAAAACCTGACGGCATGCCGCGCAAGCTTCTCGATTCCTCGCGAATTCTGCAAATGGGCTGGCAGAGCCAAATCGCGCTCGGGCAGGGCTTGCGGGAAACCTACCGCTGGTTTCTCGACAGCGGCAGCGCTTCCCGCTGTTAGAGCACCATCCGATCAGATCGACGCGTCATTGCGAGCCAACGGGTCCGGCCCGAAGTGGCCGGCCCGATGACAAGCTCCGCGAAGCAATCCAGAGCCGCAAATAATGATTTCTGGATTGCTTCGTCGCCCTTCGGGCTCCTCGCAATGACGGCGCAACATCAAACGGCGGGACACGAGCGTTCGCCCGCACCTTTGCGGATGTCGGCTGCGGGAATCCGGTAGAGCTTTTGCGCCTCGTTTCGCAATGAGAGCGCAGGGACAAGACGTGCGGGCCAAAGCGGGTTGAAGCGAGTGAGTTGGAGGGCCGCTCGCATGGCTTGCGCGATTTGTCCGGCGGATAAGCTGCGCAGGATGAGCTTGGATCCCATGAAGGCGTGCCAGTTGAGAAAAAACCGGTGCGCATCGGCCGTCTCTGCGTGCTCGGTGAGTTCCCTCGCCATTGCGAAAAGCTCCCACGACATCGGGATCAGCGAACGCCTTTCCGGATTGAACGTCCGCGACCCGGCATGCCGGCGGTACCAGATCGTCGGCTTGTTGATCCACGCGACCTGAAGACGAGCGAGCGCGCATCTCAGCAGAAAATGCGTGTCAGCGGTAAAATTGTATTTCGTCGCAAAATTTCCGATGCGGTCGAACACCGTGCGCCGAAAAAAGCACCCGTTAAAAGCCGGCGAGCGGAGCGCCACGCCCGGCAGCCACAGCGCATTCCCCTCGTCATGAATGCGCTCACGGACGATCTGCCGGCCGGCCTGCTCGCTGTCTTCGAACCAGACAGCATGCCCGATGACCAAATCAACCTCCGGCCTTTCGGCAAAGACGCGGCCGATTTCGATAAGAATATTGTCCGGATAAAGGTCGTCGACGTTAAGAAATCCGATGGCGTCCCCATGCGCAATCGACAGGCCCTTGTTCATGGCATGATGCGCACTCTCGTCGGGCTCGCAGATCGCGATGACGCCAGGGTGCTGCTTGACGAGCGCAAGCGTATTGTCGGTGGAGCACGCGTCGTACAGAATGTGCTCGAGCCGCGGATAGTGCTGCCGGCTGACGCTCTCCAGCGCTTCGGCGACATGCGGCTCGCCGTTGCGGCAAGGCGTAATGATGGTGATCAGCGGCAGGCGCTCGTCCGGCACTCTGGAACTCACGTGTTGGGTCACAATTCGGCGCCCCTCCATGATAGAGCGGCGGCTGCGAGCGGCAAAGCGTCAAAAATGAAAGCGGCGACGTAACAGCTCTGGCGCATCCGCGCAACCGATGCCGGAAATCGGTCGATCGTCTCGCTTGACCAACGCGCAGCCGCATTATCGTCGCACTTGCGAAGCAAATGCTTGCTTGCTAAGCCGTCGCAAAATGCCTCACCGGCAGGAGCTTTTTTTCGTATGGTCTCGGTGACTTGGCGGCAGCTGGATAGCGCGGCTGGCGATCTGCGTGATGGCATTTTGTCCTGGCGGCTGAGTCAATTTCTCGCCTGGCAGGATATCAAGCAAAGGTATCGGCGCTCGACGCTTGGCCCGATCTGGCTGACGCTGTCGTTCGGCATTCAGATACTCACGATGGGCTTTCTCAGCGCCGCCCTGTTCGGCAGCACGATCAGCAAATCGGTGCCGTACGTGTGCGCCGGCATGCTGTTCTGGTCTTTGATCACCCAGATGATCAACGATGGCGCCACTCTCTACGTCGTGTCATCCCGCTACATTACCCAGATCAAGTCGCCGCTCACCGTGTTCCTGATGCAGGTGATCTGGCGTAACGCCATCGTGGCGGCGCATAACGCGACGATCTACGTGCTTATTGCCATGGCCTTTTTCATCGTACCGGGCCCGAGCTTCCTGCTTTGGCTGCCCGGTCTGGCGCTGGTATTTCTTTGCGTGTCGTGGATGGCGCTCGTCGCCGCCATCGTGTCGGCGCGCTATCGCGATATCCCGGTGATGATCCAGAACATTCTGATGATCCTGTTCTGGCTCACGCCGCTGATGTATTTTCCGGAACAGCTGCATCAGCATCGTTTCATCGCCGACTACAATCCGTTTACCCACATAATCGCGCTGGTGCGGGAACCGCTTCTGGGCGGCACGCCGTCGCTCACGGATTGGCTTGTGGTATTGGGCATCACCGTGTTCGGTTGGGCCGGGACGTTCGTGTTTTTCGCCCGCTTCCGCGCCCGCATCGTTTACTGGCTTTAATCGCGCGATGCTGTCTCTCGTCGGCAAAGATATTCATGTCGAATTTCCGATCTACGACACCCGTGCGCGGTCGTTGAAGTATTCGCTTGGGCTGGGTCAAATCGCCAAAGGCATCAATCGTCTCGCCAACAGGAAGATCAATGTGGGCGGGCAGATCGGCATGGGCGAAACCGGTCGCGTGGTGATCAAGGCCCTCGACGGCGTCAGCTTTGAAATCAACGAAGGCGACCGCATCGGCCTCTTGGGCCACAATGGTTCCGGCAAGACCACGCTGCTGCGCACGCTTGCTGGCATCTACGAGCCGGTCAGCGGCGAGATACGCACCGTCGGCCGCGTGTTTCCGCTGTTCGATCTGCAGCTCGGCATGGACCAGGACGCCACCGGCATCGAGAATATCTGGATGCGCGGCAAGATGCTCGGCCTGACCGAACGGGATATCGTCGATGCGCTCGACGATATCGCGCAATTCACCGAACTCGGCGACTTTCTGGAAATGCCGACCCGGACCTATTCGATGGGGATGATGCTGCGGCTTGCCTTTGCCATTTCCACCGCCGTAACGCCCGAAATCCTCGTTCTCGACGAAATGATCGGCGCCGGCGACGCTGCCTTTCTCGCCCGTGCCGACGCCCGCCTGAAGAATTTTCTCTCGCGAACGGGCATCCTCGTGCTCGCCAGCCACAGCATGCCGATGCTGCGCCAGTGGTGCAACAAGGGGATGCTGCTCGAACACGGCAAACTGATTGCTTACGGTCCTCTGGAGGAGGTCGTCGCCCGTTATGACGGCATGGCCGCGTCTTAGCGCTTTCGTCACACCGAATCGTTCGCGCATTACTGCCTGATCTTTGCCTCATATTGCGCCTTACGATTAGATTCGCGATCTGCGCATTTCCGCTGTTACGTTGCTGGAGATCTAAAGACCATAAGACGCACCGTCAGTACCTATGCGGCGCCGCGATCACGCTCATCCTTGGTTGCTCATCCGGAAACCGTGATTGCGAAGGAATGCTATGCGGAAATTGCTTGTCCCGATTGCCGGATTGACGCTTCTGAGCGCGTGTTCGGCTCTTAGCGCCGTAGAAGCGACCGACGATATCCAGATTAACTCAGACCCGCCGGGAGCCCTCGCCTACACCTCGCTGGGGCAGCGGTGCACTACGCCGTGCAACGTCACTGTCTTGGGAAAGGACTCCTTCATGGTCTATTTCGTTAAACCCGGTTATCAGATGGCTGAAGTACCGGTCTCCACAATATCGCCGGAAGATAAATCGGGAGTTGCCGGACGCATGTTGCATGACCTCGTTGCAAGTGGCGCTGATGATCACGCTCCTAACCCCGTTTACGCGCGTCTTGTCGCAATGCCGCTTGACGCCCATTAGCTGGTCGTCGCAGGTGCAGTGGCTCAATCGCGCTAGAGCATGATCCCGAAAAGTGGATACCGGTTTTCGGAGCGGCTGCGAAGTTAGTTAAAGCCGCGGTGTATCAACTTGCTCCAGGCCATGCGGCAGTAAGCAGAGACCCTCTCGAGCGCAGTCTCGATCACGTCGTCACCCAGCTGCGTGGGCTTCCACCGATAAAATATGGCGTACAGCAGCCAGATAACCACGAAAGTGAATACACCGGCAAAGATCGTATCGGACAAGAAATGACCACCCGCCATGATTCTCGATATCGAGATACTGCTGCCGAAAGCGATCGCTGCGGCGTAGGCGAATGGCCGCCACTGTGCCGGCGCCAGCGCCGCGGGCGCCAGCGTCCAAAATGCTGCGGACGCCTCCCCTGACACGAAGGAGCAGTTCTTGCGGCAGTCGCCGATTGGCTCCCACCAGGGCACAAAATGCTGCGTCCCGCCAAATTGCAACAGCTGCCCCGGCCGTGGTCGTTCCCAGTGGTTCTTCAGGGCGACGTTCACGAGAAGTCCGGGGCCTATCGCCAGACTGGAGAGGAGAAAGATCGCCGCCCTGCCAGGAATGAGCATTTTCGTTCGGGGTAGTGCAAGCTTGACGACGAAGGCCACTATCGGCAGCGCAGTCAAAAATATCTCAACCCACAATCCGATCGCGCGTACCGTAGAGGTTATCAGCAACAGCCATCGCGCAATTGTGGCGTTGCTGACGTTTGTTGCTTCGTACACGCCTTGGGCAATCGATAAATCGATTCCCGGATAAAGCGCGAAGCCTAATCCGGCAACGACTGCAACGCCCAGGACGATGATCAGTGAGGTACGATTCACGCAGCGTCCCCGACGCGGCGTCGCCCCTCAAGGACGTCTACAGCCTTCGCAAACGTTATCAGGATTAATTTTTCTTAATGAAATAAACCTTTCGTCGCCAAGCGGATGACACGCGTGTTGCTTTATCGATGTTCGTCTGATGGCGGGAATCGTCATATACCGCGTAGTCAAAGCGCCTTACTCCGAAGGAGTTGCGGCAACTGCTGATA
>JASHVN010000195.1 GCA_030044555.1 Xanthobacteraceae bacterium
GGGAAACGCCGTTCCCGACATTGGCTCAACCCAGACCAGATGGTCGTGCACTTCCTTCACACCAGGGACATTCTCGACCAGGACGGTGAGCCCGCGGCGCTCCCGTTCGTCCATGACGACGCCCCACAGTTGAACGACGCCGTTGCGGACCACAACGTTGACGTTCGGCGCCCAGTGTTGACCGGCGAGAGCAGTCAGAATTTTGTTGCGGATCGACCAGTCGGAGCTCGTCGACGGCGCCGCCTCGCGAGCCAAGCTCGTCAAGGCATGCATCAGATTGGCGCGACTGACGATGCCGACCATCCGCCCCTCATGCATGACGGGAAGGCGCTTGACGCGCTGCCGTTGCATCAATTCAACGAGATACTCCAGCGAATCGTCTTCGGTAACGGTGTAAGGATCGGGCGTCATGACCTCTTCGACCTTGCGGCCCGATGCATGTACGTATTCGTCGGCAAGCCGCCCAGGGCCGAGGATGAATTCGAGCCATCTCGGGTGACGGCGTTGCGTTCCAAGCTCGCTGCGGCGGAGGAAGTCCCCTTCGGTCACGATGCCAATCAACTTGCCGTCTTTGTTGACGACTGGCAGGCCGCTGATGTGGTTTTGCAGCATCAAACGCGCGGCCTTTAAGACCGGGTCGCTCGCCTCGACCGAAATTACATTTCGCGTCATGACCTCTTTGACTTGCATGGCCTTCTCCCGATCTGGAATTGACGCATTCGCCACGTTATCCGTTCATCTGGCTGAGAGCCAGGCGATCGCGCAGCACGATACGACGCGCTGCCGGCAATTCAATCACCGCCGCGCATTGCAGACACGTCAGTGTCCGCGACACCGTTTCGATCGTGAGGCCGAGATAATCAGCAATGTCCTGCCGCGACATTGGCAGCTCGATGATGTTGCTCGCCGGGGAGCGTTCAGCCATCTCCACAAGGAAGCTTGCTACACGCTCCTGCGCACTTTTGGCGAGCAGCAATACGCGTTGCTGCATGCGCCGCAATTGGCGGCTGGTCAGGACGAATAGCTCTTGGGCGATCGAGGCGTCGCGGCTGACAAGCGCATTTATCGCGCTCCGCTTCACCACCAGGACCTTCGCGCCGGTCATTGCTTCGGCTGACAGGGCGTGCCTGACGCTATCCTCCAGTCCGAAAATATCACCGGGCAGGTGGAAGGCGCCGACCTGGCGCCGGCCGTCGTCGAGAATTTTGTAGGTACGCACGCCGCCACTGACCACCTTGTAGATATATTCGGCCGCTTCATCTTCGCCGAAAACTTCGGCGTTGCGCGGGTATGACACGACCGCGCCCGTCAACTGCATGATCTGATCGAGCGAGCCTGCCTTGTGGACTTCACCAAACGCCAAGTGGGCCGGCGCGCCGGCCAGAGGCGGAATTGTGCAGCTCGGCGGAGCAAGGCGAACTGCTTCGTTGCGGATTGCGGCTTCAATGATCATAGGCCCATCTCCGAATTGGTAATAACGGAGTGCTAAGCCAGGAACCTAAACCGCAAAATTCGGATATTGTCCCTAAGGGATAACCCTTAAGGACTGCCCGAAATGGCCACGCCGCTTATTGAAATTGGCTTCCAATCAATGATCTATAACGCACTGGCGAACGCTAGGCGTTGGCGTGCGGACGGCGCCTGATACGATTTCGAAACGTGCAAACTTCCATGCCCCGGATCGGATGCAAAGACGCGCCTTGGCGCCGAGCCGTCCTGCAATATGGCAGCGCGATCCTGGCTGTCGCTGTAGCGCTCGGCGTCAAGCTTCTGCTGGCGTCGACGCTGCGCGGGGAAGCCTCCTACCTGTTCTTTCTGCCCGCCATATTGATCGCTTCGGCCCTGGGCGGGTGGGGGCCGGGTCTGTTGGCAACACTTCTTGGTCTCGGGCTTGGCCTGTTTTTCATCGCCGATGTCCGCTCGCCTTTGGCCTCGGACATCATCAATGCGGTGGCCTTTCTTTTGGTCGGTATCGGCGTGTCGTGGCGCGGTGCAATTTTGAACCGTTTTAGGCGCTCGGCGGTTTCCAGCGCCGAGGAGGCGCACACGCGCGCGACTCATCTGCAATCGATCCTCGACAGCATTCCCGAGGCCATGATCGTCATCGATGAACGCGGCAGTATGCAATCGTTCAGCGCAACGGCGGAACGGTTGTTTGGATATGGCGCATCGGACGTGTTGGGGCAGAACGTCAAGATGTTGATGCCGTCGCCGTACCGGCAGGAGCATGACAACTACCTTAACCGCTACATCCGCACGGGCGAGCGCCGCATCATAGGCATCGGCCGCGTCGTCGTCGGCCAGCGCAAGGACGGCTCGACGTTCCCCATGGAACTGGCCGTCGGTGAGATGCGCGTGCGCGATCAGCGTTTTTTCACCGGTTTCATCCGCGACATCACTGAACGGCAGGAGACCGAGGCGCGCCTTCAGGAGCTGCAATCCGAGCTCGTTCATATGTCGCGGCTGACCGCGATGGGCGAGATGGCTTCGGCGCTGGCGCACGAACTCAACCAGCCGCTTTCCGCGATCGCCAATTACATGAAAGGCTCCAGGCGCCTCCTTGAAAATCGCTCCGATGACGGCGCCAAAATGCTGCGCGATGCCATGGACAAGGCTGCCGAGCAGGCGCTGCGCGCGGGTCAAATAATCCGCCGGCTGCGCGACTTCGTTGCCCGCGGCGAAAGCGAACGGCGGGTCGAGGACGTCAAAAAGTTGATCGAAGAGGCCAGCGCCCTGGCGCTGGTCGGCGCCAAAGACAAAGGCGTGCGCGTGACCTTTGAATTTGATCCGCGCGGCGATTTCGTGCTTGCCGACAAGGTGCAGGTCCAACAAGTCTTGCTCAATTTGATGCGCAATGCCATCGAGGCGATGGAGGATACCGACAAACGGGAGCTTGTCGTCTCGACGATGCTGAGGACGAACAATCTGATCGAAATCAGCGTTGCCGATACGGGCGCCGGAATAGCGCCCGAGATCAGCGCCCAGCTGTTTCAACCCTTTGTCACCACCAAACGCCACGGCATGGGTGTCGGCCTGTCGATCTCGCGCACCATCATCGAGGCCCACGGCGGTTCGATCGCGACGCGGCCCTATCCCGGTGGCGGCACGGTGTTTTCCTTCACCCTGCCCGCCGTGACGAAGGAGGAAGCCGGCAATGCCGTCTGAAGCGGGAATCGTCCACGTCATTGACGATGATGAGGCGCTGCGCGATTCGCTGACCTTTCTCCTGCGCACCGCCGGCTTGGAGGTCAGGACGCATGCTTCGGCGTCGGCGTTTCTCGACGCGCTTCCCGGCGCGGGCCTGCTTGCCGGCACGGATCTGGGCTGCCTCGTCAGCGATGTGCGCATGCCGGGCATGAGCGGCATCGATCTGTTGCGGCGCCTGAAAGAGCTGGGCATCAGTGTCCCGGTTATTGTGGTCACCGGCCATGGCGACGTTCCGCTCGCGGTCGAGGCCATGAAATTCGGCGCCGTGGACTTCCTGGAGAAACCCTTCGACGACGAAATTCTGTTGGCGAGCGTGCGCTCGGCGCTGCGGCAGCGCGCGGGTGACGTCAAACGCCAGAGCGAACGTGCGGAGATCGACAGCCGTCTTGCGGCGCTGTCGCCGCGCGAGCGCGACGTGCTTGACGGCCTGGTCGCCGGCCGTGCCAATAAACAGATTGCCTTCGATCTTGGCATCAGCCCGCGCACGGTGGAAATCTACCGGGCGAATCTGATGGACAAAATGAAGGCCGGCAGCCTTTCCGATCTCGTGCGCATGGCGCTCTTTGCCGGCATCCTCGGCCAATAAGCGCGCAACGCCCCTTTGCGATAGATCAATGCAGGCCTGTTCGCCGGTCGCCAAAATGGCGCCTGCGATGTTGGCAGATGCGAACCGGATTATGCTCGATCATGCCGCCAAAGGAGGCCCGGAAGGCGCGGCAAAGCAGCCGACCGTCGTGGTGGTAGACGACGATCCGGCCGTCTGCAGCTCACTCCAGTTCTCCCTCGAATTGGAGGGCTTTACGGTACGCACTTATGGTGATGCCGCGGAAGTCCTGAACGCCGGCGATCTTGTCCCCTGCGACTGCTTCGTCATCGACCAACGCATACCGGGAATGAGCGGCATGGAGCTGATCGAGGCGTTGCGCCGCCGGCAGGTTTTGGCCCCGGCCATTCTCATTATCAGCCAACCCAATGCTGCGGTTAGCGCGCGCGCGGCGAGAGCCTCAATCCCCGTCGTGGAAAAGCCGCTGTTGAGCAATGCGCTGATTGAATGCATTCGCAAGGCATGTGGTCTCACCTGACCGTCCCCGTTTCTTGTGTCGGTTGACCCAAATCAAAGCTGCCTCCGTCGCCGGACGCGGTCGAAAAACCGCATTTGTTTTGACCTTAATCAACGTCGTCTGCCGCCCCTGGTGCAAGTGTCCGCATCATTTTCAGAAAATGGAGCTTGCCATGACTGAATCCAATCTCGACCGGAGTCTCATCTTCGTGCTGCGCATCCTGATGGGTTGGACATTCCTCTACGCCGGCGTCTGGCAGATTTGGGATAATTTCGACACCGCCGGCTTCCTCAATCAGGTCGTCACCTTCCACGATTTCTTTTCAATATTTGCGCAACCCGCCGTTCTGCCGGTCACTGACTTTCTGGTGAAGTGGGGGCACCTGTTGATCGGCCTGTCGCTGATCTCGGGGCTCCTCGTGCGCGTCAGCGGCCCCTTCGGCATCCTGCTGATGATCACCTACTATTTCGCGCATATGAAGTTTCCGTACATCGAGGAGAACGTCAATTTCCTTGTCGACTACCATCTCGTCTATGCCGTGGTGATCGTCTATCTGATCGCGCATCGCGCCGGACATGTTTGGGGGCTCGACGGCCTGATCGGACGTATGCACCTGGTCGATGAGCATCCGGCGCTGCGGCCGCTGGTTAGCTGAGGCGGATTGCAGGCCCAATCCCGCGGGGAGATAGTGGGTGCGGTCGGCCTGGGAAGGACCCGGCCGGCCGCATCGGCCCTTATTTTCGGCGACGCAGCAACGGCGTGCACTTGCCATGGCAATTGATCTGACAAAGTGGGAGCGCCACATCGCGTTGCCGGATGGAAGGACGGTCTATGTTCGCCCGATCCGTCCCGAGGATGAAGCGCTTTACGGTCCCTTCCTGGCGAAGGTGACGCCGGAAGATCTGCGCCTGCGCTTCTTTGCTCCGGTGAAGGAGTTTGGCCACGCCTTTCTCGCCCGGTTCACCCAAATCGATTACGCAAAGGCTATGGCTTTCATCGCTCTGGATGAGGCGACCGTCGAACTCTTGGGCGTCGCACGTCTGCACAACAATGCAGACAACATTTCGGCCGAATACGCCGTTCTTGTCCGCTCCGACCTAAAGACCCACGGCTTGGGATGGCAGTTGATGCAACAGACCATCGCCTACGCACGCGCGAGAGGCCTTCAATCGATCGAAGGACAGGTTCTGCGTGAAAATACGACGATGCTGGAAATGTGCAGGGAACTCGGATTTGAGATCAGCAGCGTTCCCGACGCGGCAAACATTTGTGCAGTGAAGCTGACGCTATAATGCCTGCATCGCAGAAATGTTCTGTTCCTTCCCGATCCGCCTCGTTGCGCGGGGCGGGATAAAAGATCAATTCGTCATCAGCCGAAAGCGCAGCGTCTCAGCGCCAAGCAGATCGATTTCGTCGCCCTGGCGGCGCCAGCCGCTCACTTGCGCAAGCTGCGTCAAAAGGTCGGCGTCGCGGCTGATCTGATCCGGGCTGCATTGCGAGGGAAGCGGCGTGGTCGGCACAATGCTGATCGTCGCTTCGCCGACCTTGGCCGAGCCGCGCACGCTGGCGCACCACAGATAGAGCGACGCGTCGCCGCTCTCCTCGATCTCGATCATGGGCACGCGCTTGGAGCCGGGCTGTGGCGGCGCGTCGAGGACAAGTGCGCTCCCGAATGGAAACGAGGCATCGCTCGCCAAGACGGGGAGCGGCGTCGCAGCCAGAAACCCGAGGGCGAAGTAGAAGGCGAAACGGCGGCGCAACGACAGCATCGTCGTCTCCAACTGACGAATAGCGCAAGAACGGATGGAAGTAGCAGTGATCGCGAGTGGGGATGAGCCAATAGCGAATGAAGGCGGCAAAATCCAGTCCGTCCTTCGTTACGCGCCGGTTACGCGCCATCGGTTTGCGTGACAGCGCAACGCCCAAACGCCGCGGGCGGCAGCGTTCCCGCCACCGCCCGCAAGCGCAAGCCAGTTCGTCGATCGAGGCTATTTCAGGTTCGAAGCAAAGTCGATCGAGGCCGACAGTTTGGCGACAAAGGCCGCACCGCACCAATTGGTGCCGCCGCCGCTCGGGTTCTGCGCGGTGACGTAGCCCGGCGAGAAACCCGCATTCTGAGCACTCGTAAAGGCGTCGCACTCGCTCTTACTGAGATTCGTATCGTAGTAACGAAGGTCGAGAGTGAGCACCTTATAAGTCCAGCCGACGCCAAGGTCCCAAGTGGCATAACTCGTGTATTTGGTGAACCCATAGAAGGCGTCGCTGGTGCCGAGGTCCCAATATCCCAGGTCACCCGAAACGTATCCGCCAAGGCCAGGCATTGCCGTGAACCAACTTGACGGGGCGGTGAAGGTTACGTTGCCAGTGGAGAACCACCCCCAAGCGCCAGTATTGACCACCGACGGCGAGTAGTACTCCTGCGCGCCCACAGACCATTGATCGTTAATGGTGTAGGTGCCTTTGGCGTACACTTCCCAGAAGCTGTCGTCGGACTTGGTGACGTTACCGACGAAGTTGGGCCCGAATGTAGCAAGGGTTAACTGCGTGGGCGGCACAAAAGAACCCGAGAAATGGCTGTCGCAGTTCCCTCCCGGAGAGTAGCAGTTTCCGCCCGGGTAGTAGTATTCCCAGAAGCCGAAATCGAGCGCGAGCTTGCCGAAGGTCGGGCGGACACCGCCGTAGGCATCGATCTCGGCCGCGGCGTTGTTCGGGAAGTCGATGCTCTCGCCCGACAAGCCTCCGTAGAACTGCAAATTCGGATTGACGTTATAGCGCAACTCGAAGCCGGCCTGGGTCGACGGCTTATGGTCCGACTGCGTGATACCGCGGAAATTGTAGTCATTCATCAATGCGGCGGTGACGACCACATCCCACGGCGAAGGCGGCGGTGGCGGCGCCGGCGGGGCCTTAGTCGGCATGTCGGCGGCAAAAGCCGACGAAGCAGCCAAGCTGGCCGCGACGATGATTGAGTAGGCGACTTTGTTCATAACTTTGCCCCTTATCCCCTGCCTGTACGCGGGCGACGTTCGTCGCGAGGGCCGGGTACAGACCTGATGGCCGCGGCGTGAAACGCGACCGATGGGGCCTAATTTCAATTGCTATTTTGAATCGGCCAAGATTATTTCTCGCGCAACTGCTTCTTTTTTATGCGATTTCAGCGATTTTGGCGGGGGCTATAATAGATTCTTGAGAGATGTGGCTCGCGGGATACACTTGAGCGCCCTATCTGCTGGTTGCCACCCGAATTATCCACAGCGTCGCATCCTGCTGGAGATCGAGTCATGCGAGCCATTGTCGACGGCGAGGTTGTCGCCCATAGCGACGACATTGTTGAATGCCAAGGATATCAATACTTTCCGCGGTCCACGGTGCGCATGGACTGGCTGCAAAAGGCGGAAAAAACCGAGAGCGACCGCGCCTGTCCGCACGGCGTCCAGTTCTACGACGTGATCGTTGCCGGCAAGCGCCATCCGCGCGCCGCCTGGTCGTACGAAGCGCCGCAGCCGAAAATGCGTCAGGTCGCCGACCGATTCGGCTTCTGGGAAGACGTCGAGGTGAAGTAGCCGCGGCGCTTAGGCCGCGGCCTTCTTACGATTCGCCTCGAGGCGCGTATCGACCAGCGCCACCTGCGCATCGATCGCCGGATTGCTCAAGCCCTTTTGCCTGGCGATCAGCTGCACAAGCTTGTCGGCGCGTTCGATGAAGGGCGCGCCGTTCTGCAACGCACGCGCCGCCGAAGCCGGCCGCGTCAAGGACTGCGCCGCGGCGGCGTATTTCTCGAACGGCACCAGATCCTCGGGCTTGGCGCCGAGCTTCACGCACAGATCGAACACGAAATTATAGACCGAGCGGGCTTCCTCGAGATTGGAATGCACGGCCTCCTGCGCGGTGCGCATGCCGTCCTTGGTGATGCAGCGGTAATTGCCGGCGAGCAGCATCGCCCATTTGGCGAGCGGCACGAAGATCGACTCGTAGACCTTCAGCTTCACCGGCAGTTCAATCTTGCCCTCCGGCGCATCAAAGCGCGCGGCATCCACGTCCTTCTCAAGATTGCGGATGATCTGCGTGTCCTCATCGCTCTCGAATCGCGCGCATTTGAAGTTGGTCGGCAGCGTGACCAGAAGCTCGTTGACCTTGCCGTCAGGCGGGCGGATCGCCTGCGGGTCGGGACTGTTGAGCGTGATTTTGTTAGGATCGCAGGAATCCCAGACGCGCGGATCAGTATAGGCCGCTTCCAGCGCCTTATAGTCGAGACCTGGAATGCGCTTGATGTAAGACAGCGGCGGCATGTTCATGATCGACATGCAGGGCACGCGCGATTTGCCGACCGCATCGAGCAATTCGCGCACGCCGGGCGAGCGATATTGCGGCTCCTGCATACACAGGCCGATGAGGTCATATTGCCTGGGATCGACGCCGGTTGCCGGACCGGCCGTCACCTTGCCGGGAAGTTTGCGCGATTCCAACAGCACCGGGTCCTTGCGGCCGCGCACCGGCAGTCGCACGCTGAAGCCCTCGGCGTTGATCAGGCTGGCTTCCGCGGGCAAGCAGACCAAGTGGATCGAGTGCCCACCAAACAAAAGCTTGGAGGCCAAGAGCGATCCGTAGGATGCGCCCATGAGCAGGATATTGTAAGTCGGCATAACGCACACTCCTCGATGCAAAACGGCCGGAATTGCGCGGGCCCTGCAGCGGACCTCAAGGACTTTTTGCCGGCCGTGGACGCGCGCTCATGCGCCGTCCATCCCTAAGACTGGGCTATCAGGCTATTGATCCTGCGGCGACGATGCAATGCGGCCGAGAGGCCCGCAATAATGATGCGGACTTCTGAGCCGCCAAGCCAGGCCCGCAGCCGCGCAAACGCCGCGGCCTCCAGGCCGCGGCGTTTGCCGCCGAACCAGAAAACTGGAACAAGCTTGCGCGCAACGCCGTTAGTTGGCGTCGCCGCCGCCGATCCCCGATCCCATGGGAGGCTGCCAGGCGGGAGCGGGCTCGGACGCGGGCATCGGCGCGGGCGCCTTTTTTGCCGGCGCTTTGCGCTTCGGAGCCGCCTTCTTCGTCACCTTCTTGACCGCCTTCTTCGGCGACGCCTTCAGTGTTTTCTTCTTCTTGCGTGCCGGAGCGGCCTTCGCGGCCTTCTTCTTAGTCGCTTTCCTCTTCGCCTTCTTCGCCATAATCGTCCTCCCGATCATAACGGCCAGTGGTAAATCTGCTCTGTCCCCTTTGGGGGGACCACCCCAACTCGCTTACAACCACGACGCTGAACGAGACCCCAACTCAGTCCCCTGCCGCGGAAGGATGCGTCGCCGCATCCTGCCGGCATGCCTCTAGTCGGCGCGGGTATGGCCCTCCTGTAGCCCAGTCGATCAACTCGACCGTATGAACGACCGGGAGTTCCGTGCCCGCCGCGATCTGAGTAATGCAGCCAACATTGCCTGCTGCGATCAAATCAGGTCGCAATCTTTCGATAGTCCCGACTTTACGCTCGCGCAACCTCTTTGCGATGTCCGGCTGCAAAATATTGTAGGTACCGGCGGAGCCGCAGCAGAGATGACCCTCCGGCACGTCCTTCACCGAGAAGCCCAGGCCGGCGAGTATTTCCTTCGGCTGCCGCGTGATGCGCTGCCCGTGCTGCAGCGAGCAGGCGGCATGATAGGCGACGGTGAGCCGCGACGGCGAGCCGGCTTTCAGAGGCAGCGTGGCCAGATATTCGCTGATGTCCCGGGCAAGACTTGAGACGCGGGCCGCCCGTTCGGCATAGGCCGAATCGGTGCGCAGCATGAAGCCGTAATCCTTCACTGTCGTGCCGCAGCCCGAGAGATTGATCACGATGGCATCGGTGCCATCAACCGCCAGCCAGGCATCGATATTGGCGCGCGCCTGGGCAAGCGCCTCCTCTTCGCGGCCCATGTGATGGACCAGCGAGCCGCAGCAGCCTGCCCCTTCGGCCACCACGACCTCGATGCCATGCCGGGTCAACACGCGGATTGTGGCGGCGTTGATTTCCGGCGCCAGCACATCGTTGACACAGCCGGCAAGCAGGATGACCCGGCCTCTGCACGCCCCAAGGGCCGGGAAAGTTTGTGGCTTGAGCGGGCCACGAGGGAGCTTCCACGGCGCCAGATCGAGCATTGCGGCGAGGCGCTTGAGGCCAAGAGCAGACGCGACCCGCGTGAGCGGCTTTCCCGCAATTGCCGCAGCGAGCGCGAGGCGGAATCGGCGCGGATACGGCATCAGCCTGGCAAGCATCGTACGCAGGAGCCGGTCGCCGACCGGACGGCGATACGTGCGCGCGATATGGGCACGCGCATGATCGACGAGGTGCATGTAATGCACGCCGGACGGACAAGTCGTCATACAGGCGAGACACGACAGACAGCGGTCGATATGCAGGGCGACCTCCGCGCTCGCCGGACGGCCCTGCTCCAGCATGTCCTTGATGAGGTAGATGCGGCCGCGTGGCGAATCCAACTCGTTGCCGTCGAGCACGTAGGTCGGACAGGTGGCGGTGCAAAAGCCGCAATGCACGCAGGCGCGCAGGATCTTTTCCGATTCCGAGATGTCCGGATCGGCAAGCTGCGCCAGGGTGAAGGATGTCTGCATTTTTAGCTACACGCCCGCCCACATGCGCCCGGCATTGAGCACGCCTTGCGGATCGAAACTCTCGCGCACCCGCTTGGTCAATGCCGCAATCGCCGGCGCCTCGGGTGTGAACACCTCGACCGCCGCACGCACGGCAGCGGGCGCCCGGATCAACGTCGCGTGGCCGCCGCAAGCGGCGACAGCCGTTCTCACCAGCGGCGTGTGGGCATCTGCCGAGGCCGGCAGCGCCGCCCACACCAGCCCCCCGGCCCAATCGTAGAGGATTTCGGCATTGGCCTGTTCGATGAGACTGCGCCCGATTTCACCGCCGCGGGTTGGCGCCGTCGAAATGCGCCAGAGGTCACGCGTCCCGGCAGAGCCGTTGGCGGCAAACGGCGTCACGTCGCGGATCGACCGCCACAGCGCCCGCGAATCGGTTTCCGTAAGCGTGCCGAGCGAACCGAACGGCGACAGCAGCGCCTGCAGCACGCTCTTGCGCTGGGCCACCGAAGGGGGAACGCCTTCGAGGCGGAAGGCGGTTACGGCAACGCCCGCGCCCGCCACTTCAGTCATCCGCGCGGCAGCAATGGCCGGCATGTGCGCGGCCGCCGACACATCGGCGAACGAGCCCGTGGCGGCGCACATCGCCTTACCCGCGACGCCATCATCCAGATCGAGGACCAAAACGGTTTCCTCGGTCTCGGCGCGTGGCAGCGTTTTGATCGTGACGTCCGTCATGGCAGCGAGGGTGCCCCAGGAGCCCGCGAGAAGCTTGCACAGATCATAGCCGGTGACGTTCTTGACCACGCGACCGCCGGACTTGAAGGTCTCGCCGCGGCCGGAAACGGCCGCAACGCCAAGGAAGTGGTCGCGCGCGGCACCGGCCTTGATGCGCCGCGGTCCAGACAGGTTTGCAGCGATCGCGCCACCGATTGTGCCGCCGCCCTGCGGGGCGCCGAGCACCGCGCTGTAATCCATAGGCTCGAAGGCGAGTTCCTGTTTGTTCGCGGCGACGAGCGTTTCGATCTCAGAGATCGGCGTTCCCGCTTTGGCCGACAGCACCAGTTCTTCCGGCTCGTAAAGGGTGACGCCGGAAAATCCTGAAAGATCGAGCGTCGCATCCCATTGCGCGGCGCGGCCGATCTGACGCTTGCTGCCGCGGCCGACGATCTCCAATACCTTGCCGCCGGCAAGCGCCCACTGGATTGCCTGCTCCACCTCCTTGGCATCGTGCGGCTTGAGATGGTCGGACATCGCGCTCTACTCGGCCGCGTCGGCGACGGGCGCGGAATTCGCAAATACCGGCATGACGTCACGGGCGAAACGGAGCAATTGCGCGACGCCGCCGGCGACCGTGAGGAGAATATAGGCCGCGCCCGCGTCCCGTAAGGCGCCAAGGGTTGCGCGTATTTCGTCGGCCGTGCCGAACAGCGCGTACTGCTCGGTGCCGCCGGCCTTATCCGCATAGGCGAGCACGTGCGAGCCGCCCTTGCCGCCCGGCGCACGCGCGACATCGACAGTACGCTTGGTGTAAGCGGCCTGCCGCGCCAGCGCGGCCTGCTTGTCGGCTTCGTCGTTGGCGACGTAAAGCTGGCGCGCCACCGCCACCTGCATCGGATCGAAAACAAGGCCGCACCGCTCGCGCTCGGCTTTATAGATGCCGATGCGTTCGTCAATCTGCTGCGGGCTGGCATACTGGTCCAGGATCAAATTGAAGCCGCGGACGGCGGCGCGGCGGATCGACTGCTCGCTGGCCGCCGCCACCCAGAACGGCGGGTGCGGCCTCTGCGCCGGCGGCGGCTCGACGACGATGTCCTCGAAATGCCAGAAGCGGCCGCGGTGAGAAAAACGCTCGCGCGTCGTGAACGCCCGCGTCATCACCTCGAGGGCTTCATCGAAACGCGCATCGGCCTCTTCGGGCGCGATCGCAAATCCCTTGAACTCGCTGTGGCGATAACCTTTGCCGATGCCGAAATCGAAGCGGCCGCCGGAGACCAGATCGAGCGTTGCCGCCTGCTCGGCCAGCAGCACCGGGTTGTGCCATGGCAGCACCATCACTGCCGAGCCGAGCCGCAAGGTCCTGGTGCGCATGGCGAGCGCCATCAACAGCATCAGGGTCGAAGACACCTGGTTCCAGCCGGTGAAATGATGCTCGACCAGAAAGCTCGACTTAAAGCCGAGCGCTTCGGCCTCGACGTTAAAATCAAGCCAGTCGCGAAAGCCTTGGCCAGTTTCCGGCGGAAGATCGCCGCTGTTGGCTTGCGCAGATGTGAACAGACCAAATTGCATGGCGCATCCTGTGTGGCGGATGTTTTCGCGGGCAGCGGAGCCTTAAAACCGTGGCAAGTCCGGAAACGCCACATGGCCAGCATGCACGTGCATGCGGCCGAGTTCGGCGCAGCGGTGCAGCGTCGGGAAAACCTTGCCGGGATTGAGCAGGCTCTTGTCGTCGAAGGCGCATTTGAGCCGCTGCTGCTGATCGAGATCGGTTTCGGTAAACATCGCCGGCATCAGGTCGCGCTTCTCCACGCCGACGCCGTGCTCGCCGGTGAGCACGCCGCCCACCTCGACGCAAAGCCGCAAAATGTCGGCGCCGAACTCTTCGGCGCGCTCCAGTTCGCCGGGCTTGTTGGCATCGTAGAGAATCAGCGGATGCAGATTGCCATCGCCGGCGTGGAACACGTTGGCGACCCGCAGGCCGTATTTCGCCGACATCTCCTTCATGCGGCTCAGTACGATGGGCAGTTTCGCGCGCGGAATGGTGCCGTCCATGCAGTAATAATCGGGCGAGATACGCCCGACCGCCGGAAATGCCGCCTTGCGGCCGGCCCAGAACAACAGCCGCTCTTCCTCGGAATTGGAGACCCGGCAGGTCGCCGCGCGGCATTGCCCGGCGATTTTTTCGACGCGCTGCAAGAGGTGATCGACTTCGTCGCCGGGGCCGTCGAGTTCGACGATCAGCAGCGCCTCGACGTCGAGCGGATAACCGGCGTGGACGAATTCCTCGGCGGCGCGAATGGCGGGACCGTCCATCATCTCCATGCCGCCGGGAATGATCCCCGAGCCGATTATATTGCGGACGCACTCGCCGGCGTCCTCCGAGGTCGGAAAACCGATCAAAGCGGCCCGCGCGCTCTGCGGCTTTTTCAAAATCCGCACCGTCACTTCGGTGACAACTCCCAGCAAGCCCTCGGAGCCGGTGACGACGCCGAGAAGGTCGTAGCCGGCGGCATCGAGATGCTTGCCGCCGAGCCGCACGATTTCGCCGGTCATCAGCACCAGTTCGCAGCCAAGCACGTTGTTGGTGGTGACGCCGTATTTGAGGCAGTGCACGCCGCCGGAATTCTCCGCCACGTTGCCGCCGATGGTGCAGGCGATCTGCGATGATGGGTCGGGTGCGTAATAGAAGCCGGCATGTTCGACCGCCTGCGAGACGGCAAGATTGGTGACGCCCGGCTCGACCACGGCGACGCGATTGTCAAAATCGATCTCGCGGATGCGGTTGAACTTGGCCATACCGAGAAGCACGCCGTCGCCCAACGGCAGCGCGCCGCCGGAGAGCGAAGTCCCCGCCCCGCGCGGCACCACCTTGATCCCTTCACGACGGCAGTAGCCGAGCACCGCGGCGACCTGCGCTGTCGTCTCCGGCAGCACCACGACCATGGGGAGCTGACGATAGGCGGTCAGCCCGTCGCTTTCGAAAGGCCGCATGGCGTCTGCGGAAGCGATGACGCCCTCGCCCGGCACCAGACGCTGCAGCGCTGCGACGATCTCGGCCCGGCGCTCGAGCACCGTCTGATCGGATTGTGGCATCGCTACCGGCATGAGCGTCTCTCGAAGTCCTCGCAATCGTTCATCTGTGACTATAGCGCGAAAAAGCCAAGAATAGTGCCCTGCCCTGAGTCGCGGTGCCGTTGCGCGAGAAAGCGGAGCTTCGCCGTTGACACCTTGCGTCCGGCCCGCTTGAAACGCTTGACGCGAGGGAATGGCCGCGTGGGCGGCGGCGGACGCACCGGTGACACATTCAGCCAAAGGAGAATTTGAGGATGAAGACCTTGATTGTAGCTGCCATTGCGATCGCCGCAGCATCCGGCACTGCGGCCGCACAGGATGCTGCCAAGGGCGAGCAGGTGTTCAATATGTGCAAGCCCTGTCACGCCATCGGCCCCGACGCGACCAATATGCTGGGCCCGGAACTCAACGGGCTCGACGGCCGGCATTCCGGGAGCGTTCCGGATTATCCCTACTCGGACGCCAATAAGAAATCAGGCATCGTGTGGAACGAAGCCACTTTCAAGCAATACATCAAGGATCCGCAGGCGATGGTGCCGGGCACCAAGATGTTTTTCGCCGGCATCAAGAATCCGCAGGAGGTCAACGACCTGTGGGCCTATGTCAGCCAGTTCGACGCCGACGGCAACACCAAGAAAAAGTAGCAGGAAGCAGACACGGTACGGTTCATAGCGAAGGTTTGATCTGGCTCAACAACACTCGCCGTGAAATCTGACACGGCAGTCTGACACAAGGACAGAGTCCAGTTCGTCGGCAGGAGGGAGACGCCGCAATGATCATCAAGGACGTAGTCGCAAACCTGAGCGTCGCCGAAGGCGGCAGCTTCACCGCAGATTATGCCGTGTCCGTCGCCGCCGCGCTTGAGGCTCACCTCACCGGCATCGCTTTCATTTACGACCCCGTCGTCCCGGTGGCGGCCACCGGCTATATTCCACCCGAAGTCATCGACACGCAGCAGCGCGATTCCCAAGACGCCGCCAAGGCCGCGATCGACCGCTTCGCGGCGGCGGCGGCGCGCAACGGCATTGCGGCCGAGCCGACCATGCTGCCCGCGAGCTTTGCCGGCGCCGGCGAGCAATTTGGCCTCATCGCCCGGCGATTTGATCTCGCCATCGTCGGTCAGGCCGAACCGGACAAGGCCGCCGTCGAGGAACTGATCGCCGAGAGCGCGCTGTTCGAGTCAGGCCGGCCGGTGATCGTGGTCCCCTATATCCAGAAGGCGCCGCTCAAGCTCGACCGGGTCATGGTGTGCTGGGACGGCAGCCGACCGGCGGCCCGCGCCATCGCCGACGCCATGCCGCTGTTGGAGCGCGCCGGGCAAGTAGAGGTGGTGATCGTCGCCAACGAGCCCGGCAAACAGGACGAAATCCCCGGCGCCGATATGGGACAACATCTCGCCCGTCACGGGCTCAAGGTGAACATCAACCGCATTGTCGGCGGCCATATTGATGTTGCCGACGCGCTCCTCTCCCATGCGGCCGATTCCAGCGCCGATTTCATCGTCATGGGCGGCTACGGCCATTCGCGCCTGCGCGAATTCGTGCTCGGCGGAGTAACCCGCGCCATCCTGCTTTCGATGACTGCGCCAGTGCTGATGTCGCACTAGGCGGAAGCCGAAAATCGGTTTCTGATCGCCGGTTTCTGATGCTCGCTTCCAGTTATTGATGGCTGATCACAGTCTGCACGACGAGGCCGCGCGCGCGTGGGTCGGCAACGCCGAGGGCGCGCAGCGCAATGAGCGTGAGCGCCTGCACGATCTCGCGCTCACGGCCAGTCGCGTCGGGTGCCAGCGGGCCTATCAGCCCCTCGACGAGAAGGCCGATCAGCGCCGCGGCGGTGAGGCCTGCGTCCTGCTCGGGCAGGTGCTTGCCCGCCATCGCCGTCGTGATGAGACCGGAGAATTCAGCGGCAAGCGTTTGGCGAAAGGCAAGGCGCACCGCATCAAGTTCGGCGTCAACGGGTTCGGCAATCGCCGCGAAAGCGAGACGACGCTGGCGCAGCGCACGCATTGAAAATGTCATGATCGCCGCCGCCAATGCGGAAAGCGGGCCGGGCGCGGCGGCGGCAGCACGGCGCAACGCCGAAACCTCGCGCTCCGATAAGGCGGCGAGCAGCGCTGCGACCAGATCGGTCTTGCCGGGGAAGTAGCGATAGACGGTGCCGGCGGCGATGCCGGCTTTGACCGCCACTGGCGCAATCTGCACGGCGGCCATGCCTCCCTCGCTCGCGGCCTCCTGCGCCGCCGCAATGATTGCGGCATGCCGGGCAGCGAGCCGACGGGCAACGTTCTCCGTGCGGCGGTAGGGCATCAAAGCATCGGCAGCGTTAGGGAATCACCGACTGCGCTCAAATAACTGAACCACGATTCAATTCGCGTCGCAATCGCGCGGTTATTCGGTCGCATGGGCCGCTTTGTACTTGGCTCGGCTTCTACCTCTGTGGAAAGCTCGCACACCTAGAGCATGATCCCGAAAAGTGGATACGGTTTTCGGAAAAGCATGCCCTCGGGCTTGACCCGAGGGATCATGCTTGAACAGTAAGCCAGAGCGGAATGATGATTCAAATAAAAGTCATTCCGCTCTAGCTGGGGGGAGAACACACTTATGATCGGCAAATCCATCATTGCCGTCGCCATCGCGGCCAGCCTGAACCTTGTTCTTGCAGTTTTGGGACCGGCGCGCGCCGACGAATATCCATCGCGCCCGATTACCATGATCGTTCCACTGGCTCCGGGAGGTTCGACCGATGTCCTCGGTCGCATTATGGCGCAAGCCATCAGCAAACGGCTTGGCCAGCCAATCGTGGTGGAAAACGTCGCCGGTGCGGCCGGCACTATCGGCGTTACGCGGGCCGAACGTTCTACGCCCGATGGCTACACCATTCTCTGGGGCATGTGGGGAACCAACGTCGCCAACGGCGCCATCTACAAACTTCCGTTTGACCTTCTGAATGATTTCGAACCGATCGCGCTGGTGGCCACGCAGCCGTTCCTGATCGACGCGCGCAAGACCATGCCAGCAAACAATTTAAAGGAACTGATCGCCTGGCTGAAAGCCAATGGCGAGAAAACGACCATGGGTACTTCCGGCGTCGGCAGCCCGAGTCACGTGGCCGGAGTCTTGATGGAAAATTTGCTCGGCCTGCACTGGCAAATGGTGGCCTATCGCAGCGCCGGACTTGCGACCAACGATCTCCTCGCCGGTTTCACCGATATCCAGCTCGATACGCCGGCGGTGTCCCTGCCTCACGTGAAGTCGGGAGCGATCAAAGCTTATGCGGTTACCGCAAAGAACCGCATCGCAATCGCACCGGACATCCCGACCACCGATGAAGCCGGCATGCCCGGCTATTATTTCTATTTTTGGCACGCGATGTGGGCGCCGAAGGGCACGCCAAAGGCGATAATTGCCAAACTCAACGCCGCCGCAGTGGCCGCACTGGCAGATCCGGCAACGCGCAAGCGGCTCACCGATCTCGCGCAGGAAATCTATCCGCGCGACCAACAAACTCCGGAAGCGCTTTACGCCTTCCAGAAATCGGAAATCGAAAAATGGTGGCCGATCATTAAGGCCGCTGGCATCAAGGCCGAGTGATTCGTTACCGACGATCGTCGGGCAACGCGACTCTGATCCACAGAATAATCAATGGGCCGGATTTTGGTTCGGCTCTTGGTTCGGCCCTTGCGCGTGCTCTTGCTCGTACTTCTCGTGTTGCTTAGCCAAATGATGGCCAACCACACAGCCCATCGCCGCACCGAGTAGGGCATGGTGATGGGCGTAATGCCCGGCTACAGCGCCAGCGACGGCTCCCTTGATGCAGCCTTTGGCATCGGCCGGAACAGCCGTGAAGACCACAGCCAACGCTAACGCCGTGCATCCAAGAATTGACTTCATGGTCCGGACCTCCATTTCTTGACCGTATCTTGGCCGCCTCGTGGCCGCATCGTCCCATTTGCTCGTAGCTGGGAACGGCTGGCGACCAGGGCAAGGAGGCGCTCAGCGATTTCTCTCCGCCAGCGACCTCGCACGTATCTTGGAAAGGGTCGTTACCGGTGTGATCGCCTCGGGATCGATCTTCAGGCGGATGATGGCCGGCTTGCCGGACGCCTCCGCCTCGCGAAATGCCGCAGGAAAATCCTCCGTGCGCTCGACCGAGGCGCCGAAACCGCCGAAAGCGCGCGCGTAATCGGAGAAATCGGGATTGCGCAGTTCGGTTGCGGAAATGCGGCCGGGATATTCGCGCTCCTGATGCATGCGGATGGTGCCGTAAATGCCGTTATCGGCGATGAGAATAGTCAGCGGCAGATCGTATTGTACGGCGGTGGCGAATTCCTGGCCGTTCATCAGAAAGTCGCCGTCGCCGGCCACGCATACGACCTGGCGATCGGGATAAAGCCGCTTCATGGCAACGGCGGCCGGCACGCCGAAGCCCATCGAGCCGGCGGTCGGCGCCACATGCTGGCCAAAGCGGCGCATCCGGAAGAAGCGATGAATCCACGACGCGTAATTGCCGGCGCCGTTGCAGATGATCGCATCGGTGGGGAGGTATTCGCGCAGCCATACCATGATGGCGCCGAAATTGACGGTGCCCGGCTGTTCGGTCGGTTGTTCCGTCCAATCGAGGTACTCGGCGTGCGCCGCCTCGGCCTGTCCGTGCAGCAGCTGCGGCAGCTCCAGGTTCTCCAGGGCCGCCGCAAAGGCGGTCGGCGTGGCGTTGATCGCCAAATTCGGGCTGTAGACGCGGCCCAGTTCCTCTGTGCCCGGATGAATGTGAATGAACGGCACCTGCGGGCGCGGAATGTCGAACAGCGTATAGCTTTGCGACGGCAGTTCGCCGAGCCGCCCGCCGAGCAGAATGACCAGGTCGGCGCCCTTGATGCGCTCGATCAGCTTGGGATTGGGGCCGATGCCGAGATCGCCCGCATAGCTGGGGTGCAGTGCATCAAACAAATGCGCACGGCGGAACGTCGTTGCCACCGGCAGCGCGTATTTCTGCGCGAAGCTCGCGACCGAATCGGAGGCGGCCTGCGACCAGCGGCTGCCGCCAAGCAGAAAAATCGGCGACCGTGCGGCAGCCAGCATCTCGGCGAACTTTTCCATCTCGGCCGGCCCCGGCGCCGTCTCGATCAGCGCGAATGGCGGCGCATCGGATACGGCGACGCGCTCGACCAGCATGTCTTCCGGGATGGCAACGACCACCGGACCCGGCCGCCCGTTCGCCGCAATATGAAAGGCCCGCGAGACGATTTCCGGCACGCGCGCCGGATCGTCGATCTCGGTCGCCCATTTGGTCATCGAGCCGAATACGGCGCGGTAGTCGAGTTCCTGAAACGCTTCGCGCTCGCGCATGTCGCGCGCCACCTGTCCGACGAACATGACGAGCGGCGTCGAATCCTGGCGCGCGATGTGGATGCCGGCCGAAGCGTTGGTGGCGCCCGGCCCGCGGGTGACGAAACAGACGCCGGGCCGGCCAGTGACCTTGCCGATCGCCTCTGCCATCATGCAGGCGCCGCCCTCTTGGCGGCAGACCGTGATGTTAAGTTCGCTGTCGTGGAAGGCGTCGAGCACGGCGAGATAGGATTCGCCCGGTACGCAGAACACATGGCGCACGCCGTGAACCTGCAATTGGTCGACCAGCACTTCCGCGGCAGTGCGCATATTGTCGTTGGCGCGCATGAGCCTCTCCTGAGCGTTTATGGCGCGTATGAATAGCGCAAGTTCCGGAAAACCGGGAACCCGCTG
Organism: Xanthobacteraceae bacterium; assembly: GCA_030044555.1. Taxonomy (GTDB): domain Bacteria; phylum Pseudomonadota; class Alphaproteobacteria; order Rhizobiales; family Xanthobacteraceae; genus BOG-931. The sequence continues at coordinate 20,384 of JASHVN010000195.1, forward strand.
TGCCTAAATGACGGTGAAGAATTCGGAGCGCCGGCTTGAGCGAAGAAGTGGACGACCAAGCCGAAGTGCTGGCTTTTCTCGGCGATTCCGCCACTCACGGCGGCGCACAGGTCAAGCGCATCGATACCCACGCGGCCTCGGTATTTCTTGCCGGCGATCGCGCGATCAAGATCAAGCGTGCCGTGCGTTTTCCCTTTCTCGACTATTCGACCTTGGCCAAACGCCAGGGAGCCTGCGAGGCCGAGCTTGCCGTCAATACGCCCTATGCTCCCGAAATCTACCGGGCGGTCATGCCCATCACGCGCGAAGCCGGCGGCGCGCTGGCGATGGCCGGGAGCGGCACGCCGGTCGAATGGGCAGTCGAGATGCGGCGATTCGACGAAACGCAAACGCTCGACCATTTGGCCGGCAAAATCGACGCGGCACTTGCCGACGCGCTCGGCCGCGTCGTTGCCGCGGCGCATGCGCGCGCGCGACCGGTCGATGCAGCGGCCCCTATCGCCGCGCTCGGCTCCTATATCGACGAGCACGCGCAGACGTTCCGGCAGCATCCGGACATTTTCACCGCGGACGAAATCGCAACGCTCGCCGGCGCCAGTCGTGCCGCCTATGAGCGGATCGTTCCCCTGCTGCAGGAGCGCGCTCGGCGCGGTCTTGTTCGCCGCATTCACGGCGATCTGCATCTCGGCAACATCGTCCTCATCGACCGCAAGCCGGTTGTGTTCGATGCCATCGAGTTTTCCGACATCATCGCCTCTGGGGACGTTCTCTACGACCTTGCTTTCCTGCTGATGGATCTGCTGCAGCGCGGCCTGCCGCAGGCCGCGAACGTTGTCCTCAATCGCTACCTCGCCGAATCGCCTCAGGCGGAAGATCTCGATGGCCTCGCCGCCTTGCCGTTCTTCCTCTCGCTGCGCGCTGCGATCCGCGCCAGGGTCACGGTGGCGCGAATGGAACGCGCCGCGGCGCCCCAACGCGACGCCATCGCGAAGTCGGCCCGCGCCTATTTTGCCTTCGCGGCGCGCGCGATTGCTCCGCCCAATCCGAAATTCATCGCCATTGGCGGGCTTTCCGGCACCGGCAAGACGCGGCTCGCCTACGCGCTTGCTCTGCAGATCGAGCCGATGCCGGGCGCCGTTATCGTGCGCTCGGATGTCGAGCGCAAGGCGCTGTTTGGCGTCGGCGAGACCCAGAAGCTGCCGGCATCGGCCTATACACCAGCCGTGACCGAGCGCGTCTATGCCGCGCTCGCTGACAAAGCGTGCCGCATCCTTGCCGCGGGCCATTCCGCGATCGTCGATGCGGTCTTTGCGCGGCAAAACGAGCGCGAGGTCCTGACGGCCGCGGCGCGCTCAGCGCATGTCGGCCTGCAGGGTCTCTTCCTCAC
>JASHVN010000028.1 GCA_030044555.1 Xanthobacteraceae bacterium
CCCGGGCGAGCGCTGCGTGTCGACCACCAATCGCAATTTCGAGAACCGCCAGGGCCCGAAGGTGCGCACGCATCTCGCCTCGCCGGCGACCGCGGCGGCGAGCGCGATTGCCGGACGCATCGCCGACGTGCGGCAAATGCTGACGGGAGCCGCGTGATGCAGCCATTTTCCTCTCACACCGCAATCGCCGCGCCGCTCTTGAACGACGACATCAATACCGATCAGATCGCGCCGATCATGCACACGCGCAGCCTCAAGGACGATTACAAGGCGATGCTGTTCTACCGCGCGCGCCGGCGCGACGACGGCAGCGAGAATCCGGATTTCGTGCTCAACAAACCGCAATTCCGCAATGCCGGAATTCTGGTGGCGGGAAACAATTTCGGCGCCGGCTCTTCGCGTGAATCGGCGGTCTGGAGCATGACGGCCAACGACATCCGCGTCATTGTCGCCAAAAGCTTCGCCGACATTTACCGCGAGAATTGTCTGCAGAACGGCGTGCTGCCGATCGTGCTGGCGCCGCACGAGGCCGACGCCTTTGCGGCGCGCGTCGTTGCCGTCAACGGCGCGGCGCCGTTCATGGTCGATCTCGGCACGCAGCGGATCAGCGGACCGGGCGGCGCCGATGTCGCCTTCGAGATCGCGGCCGCCGACCGCATGCGCCTGCTCGAAGGCCTCGACGATATCGGACTGACGCTCAAACACATGAACGAGATCGCAAACTGGGAGAAACGCGCCGCGGCGGAGCAGCCGTGGCTGCAAACGGCGCAAGATTCGCGCTGAAGACTGGCTGCTGACGCAAGGGAGAAATCGCTCAATGAACGCGCGCAAGACATTTCGAGCCATCATGGCGGGCAAGCGCCTCGTGCTGATGCCCGGCGCCTACGACGCGTTGTCGGCGCGCATCATGGAGGCCGAAGGATTTGAGGCGATTTGCGCCGGCGGCTACGCCGCCATCGGCTCGATGCTGGCGCAGCCCGACATGGGCCAATCCAACATGCGCGATTACGCCGATCATTACGGGCGGATCGCGGCGGCGGTCGCGGTGCCAGTCTATGTCGACGCCGATACCGGCTTCGGCGGCGTCAACAACGTGCGGCAGATGGTGCGCGCGTTCGAAGCCGCCGGCGTCGCCGGCATTTTCATCAGCGATCAGGTGTTTCCCAATCGCTGCGGCTATCTGCCGGGCAAGCAGGTGGTGCCGACCGAGCAGATCCTGGCCAAGATCAAGGCCGCGCTCGACGCGCGGCAGGATCCGGATTTTTTCATCGCCGGGCGCACCGACGCCGCGGCGGTCGAAGGCCCCCATGCGGCCATCGTGCGCTGCCAGCTGTTCATGGCGGCGGGCGCCGACTTGGCAAAGCCGATGGGCTTCGACACGGTCGACGAGATCAAGCGGGCCATGCGCGAAATCCCGGGGCCCCATATGGCGACGCTGTCGCAGGCGGCCGGCAACAAGAAGCGCAGCCTCGAGGAACTGGAAGCCGCCGGCGTGGTCGCCGCGACCTTTCCGTCGATCGCGCTGTTCGCCGCGGCGAACGCCGTCCGCAATGTGCTGCGCATCCTCAAGCGCGAGAACTCGCTCACCGCCACTTTCGACCATCTGTTGCCGCTCGAGGACTATTACGACCTCGTCGGGCTCAAGCAGATGCTCGCCCGCGAGGAAACTTACGACCAGGCGGCGGCCGCACTGATGCAAAAGCGCGCCGCCGAGTGATCGCCGATTCAATCACAAAGGCTCGACGACGGCCCGCGGCGCAACCGGAGGGATTGACGTGGCCGCCCGGCAGGTTTCATACGATACGCGATGCTGCGAGCCTCCGCGGCTCGCTTAGAGCATGATCCCGAAAATACCTGCCCTCGGACTCGATCCGAGGGGGAAAGCGGTTTTCGGACAAGATCATGCTCAAAGGAAAAATCTAGGCCTTGATCCGATTCAACCGAATTGGATCAAGGTCCAAGTCGCGGCCGGAGCGGACCTTTCCGCCGCCGGCGTCCGCAATTTCAAGCCAGGAATGTAGGCCCTTGCAGGCAGATAAATTGAGAGTGGTCACGCTATTGGCCGCCGGATTGGCGCTATCGGCGTGCGCGGGAGGGATCCAATCCTTCACCTCCCCGCTGGCCAGCAGCGCGCCCGGACATAGCGCCGCACCCGGAAATAGCGCCCCGCCTGGAAGTAGCGCCCCGCCCGGAAACGGCAGCGCCTCGGCGAGTGCCAGTGCGCCTGCCGGCAGCGACGATTCCGCGGCCGCGACAGCGCCGGCCGCCGCAAACGCTCCGCGACGCGATCTGAGCGCAGCGGAAAAGAAAATCATCATGGACCAGGTTCAGTACAATCTCAAAGACCCGCAAACCGCCAAGTACCACTGGACCAAATTCGCCGTCACTTCCGATGACTCGAGCAATTATTGCGCAACGGTCGACGCCAAAAGTCCCTACCTGCCCTATAACGGCCGGCAGACCTACATCATGGACGTCACGCTCGCCAATGGACAGATCGTCAACGCCACCATGGGGCTGATCGCCGGCGGCAAGGACGCCGCGATCGTCGCCAAAGAGTGCGCCAAATACGGCCTCAATCCCAACGACTGAGGCGCGGCGCCCGCTACAGCGCGATGAGATTTGATCGAATCATCATGCCCGTATCCTGACGGCCTCTGTCACACCTAAAATTATTACACGCGAGTTCAGGGACTGTGTCCGCTCCAGTCCATATGACATTCTGGGGGAGTATTTTCTCCCTTAGTCTAAATCGCATGGGCGGCCACAAGTGCAGAGAAAATTTGAAGTCAAGGATTGCCTTCGGCAACCGCCGCAGGCGGCGGCCCTACAGGCCGTCCTTGAGTTCAAATTTTCTCTGCGCTTTCTTGCGGCCATGCGATTTGAGGGCGTTCCTGCCTTGCAGGCGGCTATCTCCTCTCACCCGCATTATCCACGTCTCAGATGCCGCGCCAACCAAAGACGTGGATGGCCGGGACACGGGTCCCCAGCCGCGCTCGCGCGGCTGGGATCCCGACCCGGCCATGACGGCCTCTGTCAAACCTAAAACCCTCACGCCCTACGCCGGAGCTGTCCATTCCTCGGCGCTGGCGCCGGCCAGCGCCTGAACACGCGCCTCGTCGGCAACGAGTTCACGCGCCGGACCCGAATAGACGACGTGGCCGTCGTCGAGCACGTAGGCGTGGTCGGCGATCTCCAGGCTCATGCGCACATTCTGCTCGACCAGCAGCACGGAGATGCCCTCTTCGCGCATCCGCGCCACGATGCGAAAAACTTCGCGCACGATCAGCGGCGCCAGACCTTGCGACGGCTCGTCGAGAAT
>JASHVN010000196.1 GCA_030044555.1 Xanthobacteraceae bacterium
CGCACCACCAAAGCCGGCCGTTCGGCCCATTTGGCGCAGACGGCATCGAAGAACTGACCGATCGTCTCGCCCAGAAGCGGCTTTTCGCTCGCCCCGTAGACATAGCTTCGCGTCAGCGCCGCTATGATCGTTTCCTCCGTTTATGCCGTCGCAGGGCGCGTGCCCTACCCGGCTCGCCGTTTCACCCTCCGCACCAGATAATCGAAGTTGATCTGAAACTGCTCCGGCTGGCCGACTTCGCCTTTCAGTTTGGCGATGTCGTCGCGTGAGAATTCAGGCGCGGGATCGCCGGCCGCCTCCACCGCGAGCTGAATCATCGCCGCGTTTTCCAGCATGATGGCGCCGACGACAGCCTCGGCGATGGTCTTTCCGGTCACCACCGGCCCGTGATTTTTCAAAAGCACCGCGCGATGCAGCCCGAGCGCCTTGGCGACGCCGAAGCCCATCGCATGGCTGCGGATGAGCGCGATCGTATCGGTGTAGAGGCCCACCTCCCCGCAAAACAGCGCCCCGGGCTGGCTGTAGGCCCGCATCGGCCGGCCTAGCCCCGAGAGCGCAACCGAATACGGCGAGTGCGTATGGATCACGCAATTGAGGTCCGGCCGTGCTTTGAGGATTTCGGAATGGATGTAGACTTCGCTGTGACGGCGCGCCGAGCCGGCAACCACGTTGCCTTCGAGATCGATGGTCAAAATGTTCGCCATGGTGATCTCGTCGAGCCCCATGCTGTGCGGCTTCATGAAGAACAGGTTCGGATCATCGGGCAGCCGCATCGAAATGTGGCCGCGGGTGAAATCGTCGTGCCCCTCGGCGACCAGGACCTTGCCGGCCATGATCATCTGCTGCTTGATGTCTTGATGTGCCTTATTGGTCTTATCGGACTTAGTGGCCTTACTGCTCTTCTTAGCCATTTCCCTTGCCTGCAATTTTTCCGTCGCAACCGCTCGCGCGGCCGCCTGCATGATGATGCGTGGAGCGCTCCGCCACAATAGAATCGCGGCATAAAGCGTGGTAGCAGGCGGGCGCCCAGCCTTCCAGCATCCGGTTATTGTCACCGCGGAGCTTTGACAACGCCTTAATCAAAGCCGCCTGCCGACGATGACGAAAGAGGAGCCGGGCCCGCCATCCGCCTCCGCAAGCTCCGGCGATTGCAAGAGCCGCATTGGCTCGCCATCTATGTCGGCGACGCCGACCGAGCCCCCTTTACCCTCAAGCCAGCAGGTTTTCCCCATGGCCGCCGCCGACAGGACCGACCGCACGAAGCAGATCCCGCTGCGCGACTTCTTCAGGAATCCGGAGCAGTCCAGCTTCCGGGTCTCGCCCGACGGCAACAGCATCGCGTTCATGCAACCCTACGAGGACCGCATGAACGTCTTCGTGCGACCGCGCACGGGCGGACCCGCGGTGCGGCTCACCGGCGAGACCGAGCGCGACGTCCTCGGCTATTTCTGGAAGGGTTCGCGCCGCATCGTTTATCTGAAGGACTTCAAGGGCGACGAGAATTACCACGTCGTCTCGGTCGATGCCGACGGCTCCAATCTGGTCGATCTCACGCCGTTCGACAAAGTGCGCGCCGAGATCGTCGACGATCTTTACGACCGCGACGATGAGATGATCATCGCGCTCAACAAGCGCAATCCGGAAATCTTCGACGTCTACCGGGTCGATCTCAACAGCAAGGCGCTCACGCTCATTGCGGAGAATCCCGGCAACGTGACCAGCTGGGTCACCGACCATGCCGGGCGCATCCGCTTGGCCATCACCACCGACGGCGTGAACACGAGCATTCTGCACCGGCCCGACGAGAGCAGCGCATTTGCGACGGCGATCACCACCAATTTCAAAGAACAGATTTCACCGCTGTTCTTCGATTTCGACAACAAGCTGTTGTTCGCGGCCTCCAATATCGATCGCGACAAGACCGCGATCGTGCGTCTCGATCCGGCGACCGCCAAAGAGGAAAGCGTCATTTTCGCTCATCCCGAGGTGGACGCGGCGGACCTTGCTTGGTCGCGCAAGCGCAAGGTCTATACCGCGGCGCAATTCGTAACCTGGAAACGCGAGCGCAAGTTCTTCGATGCGGAAGTCGAGGCGATCTTCAACGACCTGGAACGGCAGCTGCCCGGCTACGAGATCGATCTGCAGAGCGCCAACAAGGACGAAAACATCTTCGTCGTCGCGGCGTGGAGCGATCGCACCCAAGGCGTTCGCTATCTCTACGAGGCGGCAACGCGAAAATTGACAAAGCTCGCCGAAATCGCGCCGTGGCTCGATGAAAACCAGTTGAGCGAGATGAAGCCGATCACCTACCAGGCACGCGACGGCCTCACCATCCACGGCTACCTGACGCTGCCGCGCGGCGGAGGAACAAATCTCCCGCTGATCGTCCACCCGCATGGCGGCCCGTGGGCGCGCGACGTCTGGGGCTATGACCCCGAAGTGCAGTTTCTTGCCAACCGCGGCTACGCCGTCCTGCAGATGAACTTTCGCGGCTCGGTCGGTTACGGCCGCGCGTTTTGGGAGGCAAGCTTCAAGGAGTGGGGCAAGAAGATGCAGGACGACGTCTCCGACGGCGTGAAGTTCGTCGTCGGCCAAGGCAC
>JASHVN010000197.1 GCA_030044555.1 Xanthobacteraceae bacterium
CGCGTTGCGGGCCGCAAATCCGACCGCGATGTCACCTGCTTCATCAACAATCTCGGGCTCGGCTATCAATTCGCCGCCGCGGGCTCGCTGCTCTACCGCAAGGCCAAAGAGAACGGCGCCGGCCACGATCTGCCGACCGACTGGTTCACCGAGGACGTTCATCCTTGATGTCTTTTCCGGCGCCCTCCGGCGCGGCCGCGCTCGGCCAGCGTTCGTGGGTGAGGGGAACGACCATGTGCACGGAAAGCCCCTTGCGCCCGTAAGCACGCGTCACCTCGCCGTTCAATTGACGCTCGATGACCAGCGCGATCAGACGCGTGCCGAAACCGGAGCGCCGCGGCCGGCGCGCCGCCGGCCCGTTTTTTTCTTCCCAATCCAGCAGCAGCGTCATCCCGCGATCGGTGTGGCCCATCGACCAGCTCAGATCGAGGCGTCCCTTCGGCCGCGACAGGCTGCCGTGCTTGACCGCATTGTCGACAAGCTCCTGCAGTGCCGCGCTCAAATTGAACACCGGATCGGGCTCGAGCTCCACGTCCGGGCCATTGAACGTTATGCGGTCGAGATAGGGGCCGAGCAGAACATTGAGCAGGTCCACAAGGGGGATGGTTCTGCCGCCGCCCTCGGTGATCAGCCGCTGTGCATTGGCCAGCGCCAGCACACGGGCGCGGTATTTGCTCGCCAGATCGGCGATGCTTTTTGAGTTCTTCGCGGTCTGCGAGAACAGCGCCAGCAGCTGGGAAAACAGATTGCCCGAGCGATGGCGCATGTCGCGGATCATCAGTTCGTGGCGCTGCTCCAGCTGCCGGCGGGCGATGGCGCCGGCGAGAAGATTGGCGGCGGCGGCAACAAACGCCGTCTCTGCCGTGGAGAATTGCCGCGGCGTTCTGCTGTAGATGCCGAGAGCGCCGTAGGAGCGGTCGTCGCGGCCGGCGATCGCGGCGCTGATCCCGGACACGCAGCCGTGCTCATGCAAATAGGGATCGAGCCGAAATCTCGTCTCGGCTGCAAAATCCGCGGTGACGACCGGGAGCGGCGAGTCCAACGTGTAGCGTGCGTAGCCGTCGGGTGCGGCCGAGGCGATGACTGCGCCGACCAGATCGGCGCTCCAGCCGAAACCGGCGCGTAACAGCAAGCCGGTGTTGCCCGGGAGCAGTTCGAGGATTTGGACGAAGTCGACCGCCAGCGTTACCGCGACGGTACTGACGGCGTCGTTGAGCAGGCGTTCCAGATCCGGCTCTGCCAGCGCACGCTCGCCGAGCTGCGCCAATGCCTCCTGCTGCCTGACCCGGCTGCGCAGCTCCGCCTCGAGATCGACCCGCTCGGTGACGTCGAGACACATGCCGAGCATCCGCTCAGACGCGCTGTCTTCGACCGTGCCGCTCGCTTCGAGCCACCGCTCTTCATTGTTGTCGGTTCGCTCCGACAGCCGGTAACGCACCCGGTAGGCGCCATGCGTGCGCACCGCCTCCTGCAGCGAGGCTTCCACATGAGGCCAGTCGTCACGGCAAACGCCCCTTTCGAAAACCGCATAGGTGCCGTCAAAGCTGCCCGCCGGCAGCCGATGAATGGCTTCAAGATTGCTCGACCAGATCACCCTGCCGGTTGCGATATCCCAGCACCAAACACCGATCCGAGCAGCTTCGAGCACGGCGTAGACCGTGGAAAAATTCGGAAAGTATTCTTTCGCCGCTGCGTCCATAGGCCCGCCGCCTCCTTCGGGGGCCACGGGGGCCATGGGAGCCATGGATCGTTTGCGGTCGGAGGAGTCCATTCGTATGTTTTACCGAGCCGTAGCGAGACGACTGAGCCGCAAAATGATGGCTCTGTCACAATGAAAACAAACAAGGCTGCGGCGGGTTGCGCGCCGATCCAAGAATGAAAAAGCTTGACAACGAAGAAGACCGGCCTCGGGATGGGCCAAAGCGGAACCGTAGCGATTAATAAATTCCCGGCAGCACCTCGCGATCGCGCGACGCGGTACGCGAGGGCGGCGGATTGACGGCTTGGTGCGCCGGCCCCTGCGGCGGCAAGTTGACGTCGGTCTGCGTGGAGCCGATATGCCGCGAGTCCGTATCGGGCAGCACGATTACTTTTGCGCCGATGTTGACGCGATTGTAGAGGTCAATGATATCCGCATTGAGCAACCGGATGCATCCGCTCGACATATGCTTTCCGATCGAGCTCGGGTCGTTGGTTCCGTGGATGCGGTAATCGGTATTGCCGAGATAGAGCGCGCGGGCGCCGAGCGGGTTGCCGGGGCCGCCGCCGATCCAGCGCGGCAAATAGGGCTGCCGGGCGACCATGGCGGCCGGCGGAATCCAGTCGGGCCATTCGGCCTTGCGCACGATGGGCTCGGTGCCCGACCACTCGAAGCCCTCGCGGCCGACGCCGATGCCGTAGCGCAGCGCCTGACCGCCGCCGAGCGTCAAATAAAGAAAGGTGTGCGCGGGATCGATAATGATGGTGCCTGCGGACGCGTTGCCGCCATAGGGCACGACTTGGCGCTGCAGCACAGGTGAAGGCTGTTCGTCGGCATCCGGCGTCGACTGGTAAACCGGCGCGGCCGGATCGTTCTGGCTATAGGCAAGCGATTGCGCGCTGGCCGAAATGGCGGGGAAGGTAAAGAAACCCACAAATAACAGAGCGCCGTAAAGACGTCGTGACCTGCTCGCCGACATGGCAGTCGCTGACATGGCCGTCGCTGACATGGCACATTCCACCGTGGTTGAAGAATGCCGGGTCCCTAATTGCGCAAAGTCCTGAAAAGTTCCGTGCCGCGATTCACATCGATTAGATTGAAATGCGCGGCAACCTTTACGCAAAGGCGCGCGACCTCTCCTTTGCGCCGACGCCGATGAGTCGCCGCCGCCGAGGAAAAGGTTCAAAGACGTTCAAAGAAAATTCTTAGGCCCGCGCCGCGAAGGCGTGCGCGCCAAGCCTCGGTCCTTAGCCATTAGGCTGTTTGGAAGGGCCGAAACGGCTCACGTCATGCAGCGTCCGAATACCTTGGACAGCGACGGAGTGGCAACCGGACTGAATGCCGGGTCGCAGCCGAACGGAACGTGGCGTTGCGTTTGCAGCCCGTCTAGATGGCGGGAATCCTGCCGCACCGCGCCCGGATGATAGAGCGGCAAGCGGTCGCCTTTGCGGAAGTGGTTCACCCTGACCGGCGTTTGGTCGCCCAAGCCTGTCCCGATTGGAGCCGCCCGCAAGAACGGATCGAGGCTGATAAGCAGAAAGACAAGCGAGCAAAGCACAACTGCACTCGCAATACGGATATATAAGAGCCTGGTATATAAGAGCCTGGCCATCGGAACATCTCCGAACTCCGCAACGGTAGCCGACCAATCCGCCGCTGCGCCTTTGCCAAAGGCCCCCCGCGTGAACGACACCGGCGGCCCAACGTGTTAGTGTCGGCGATGTTCCTGAAGGTTCAGTCGCTCACATACTCGTGATGAACGTTCCACGGTGCCGGCCTGAACGGACCAATGGCAAGAACGCCAACCTCGCCAGGAACAAACAGCCGGGTCGCGCTTTGATAGGGGGACCGGTCATCCTTTCCCCCTCCCCCCGTGCTTGGCCGGTCGAGTTGGGCGCAGCCGATATGCCGATCGGCTGCGCCCTTAGCTTTTGTTGATCCGTCCTTTTGTTGCTCCGTGTTTTTATTCGCCCCTGGACGCGCGCGGCCGCCAAACGCTTGAAAGCCGCTTGCCAAAGATGCTGCGCCGCGGGAAGCTTTGCATGACTGCATGTGCTCGTGTCGGGGAGCGATGACCATGCCGCTTGGGCGCCGCCGATTCCTTAGCCTTGCCGGACTGGCAACTGCCTGTTCGATGTTCGCGCCAGCGAGCTTCGCGGAAACTTATCCGTCACGGCCGATCCGCTGGATCGTGCCGTTTCCCGCTGGAGGAACCACCGACCTGGTCGCGAGGCTGATGGGCGCGTGGTTGAGTGCGCGCCTCGGTCAACAAGTGATCGTGGAGAACAAGCCGGGAGGCGGCACCAATGTCGGCGTTGAGGCGGCGGTTGCCGCGCCCGCGGACGGCTACACGCTCCTATTCACGCTCGCGACCAACGCCATTAATCCATCGCTGTACAAGTCGCTGCCGTTTGATTTTCAACGCGATATCGCTGCCGTTGCCGGGCTTGCCGAGCTGCCGCTGGTCCTGGAAGCGAACCCGTCGCTCCCCGTGAAAACCGTTGCTGAATTGGTCGCCTATGCGAAGGCCAGCCCTGGCAAGCTCAACATCGCCTCCTTCGGTGCGCGCACGATCAGCGATCTCGCTATTCAGTTGTTTGCAATTTCGGCCGACATCGACATGGTGCGCGTGCCGTACCCGGGCGACGCGCCCATGCTGATCGATCTGGTGAGCGGCCGCGTGCAGGCCGCAGTCGACGCCCTGCCGGCCTCGCTGCCGCACATCAGGGCCAAAGAAATTCGCCCGCTGGCAATTCTGTCGCGCCAGCGCGACGCGGCGCTCCCGGACCTTCCCACTGCCGCCGAAACGATTGCCGGATTTGACGTCACGCCGTGGACCGGCGTCGGTGTGCCGCGCGGCAC
>JASHVN010000198.1 GCA_030044555.1 Xanthobacteraceae bacterium
GAAGGCGATTTTCTCTCACTGCTCAGCGCCGACAAGGACGTGCGCAAACACTTAAGCGAGGCGGAGCTTAAGGAAAATTTCGATCTCGACTTTCATTTCGCTCACGTCGACACGATTTTCCGCCGGGTGTTCGGACGCGCCTGAGGGCACCCATTTTTGGGCGGCGGATTTGATCTGCCGATTCGGCAATGCCGACATGGGCCATTGGCCGCTGTCGACTCGGCCGCCGACCCAGAAAGCCGGCCATTGACCGAGCACGCCTCCGCTGCCGCGCGGACTTGCAGCTGGACTTTCGGCTGAACTTGAGGCTTGCCCCCGCGCGTTTGTTGTTTGCCCGACTCACCGGGGCCGGCGTAAACATCAAGTCAAGCGACCCTGGGGAGAAAATCATGAGCCGACTGGTTCGCAAGCCGCAGCTGCCGGATGAACACATTTCCGATCTCGAGCGCGTGCTTCGCTCCGATCTCGACGGGATCGCCGTCCCCAATACCGACCCGGGCGACAATTATTTCGTCCGCCTCGTAAAATACGTTCCCGGCGAAGTGCTCGCATTTTTCATGCTGATCAATGCCATCCTCGATCAGGCCATCAAGTCCGGCGGCGGCGAGGCGACTATGGCGGGCATCCCCGTCAGCATGGTGGCGACCGGCGCGGTGATCACGAGCTGCCTCCTCTTGACGCCGATGTTCTGCTGGTATGTCCGCGAGGATGGCGACGCGTGGATCGTCAACGCCATCGTGTCGACGATTGCATTTCCGTTCTGGGCCTATCTGATGGGCGCGGTGGCGTTCGCCAGTCATCATGACGGCGATTTCGCCGCCATTCTGGTTCTGACCTTCACCGCCATCAGCGGCGTGATCTCGCCGCGGGCCGCCAAGCCCAAGGCGCGCGAAGAGGTGGTCGCGGTTCCCAAGGATGGCCCGCGTCTGGTCGGCGCGCTGAGCGGCTGACGCCCTGATCGTGAGGTAGAAGGCGCGCCGGCATCTCGCCATTGCGGCGCCTCGTTCCTCGTGCATGTAATTGTGTCATGGAAGGGCCGCGCGAAAAAATCCTGCTGTTCGATTCCGGGGTCGGTGGGCTTACCGTCTATCGTGAACTCGCAAAGGCGCGGCCGCAGGCCGATTACGTTTACGTCGCTGACGATTCCGGTTTTCCTTATGGCTGGCTCGACGAGCGGGTGCTGGTTGCTCGCGTGGTCGCGCTGATGGGCGAACTGATCGACGCGCACCGGCCCGATCTTATCGTCATTCCCTGCAACACTGCCTCGACCATCGCGCTTCCGGACCTGCGCGGGAAATTTACCGTGCCGTTTGTCGGCACCGTGCCGGCGATCAAGCCGGCCTGCGCCGCCTCGGTGACGCGCCGAGTGTCGGTGTTCGGCACCGAGGCGACGGTCGCCCGTGAATATACAAGGGCGCTCATTCGCGATTACGCGCAAGGCTGCAAGGTCAAGCTCGTCGGCTCCCGGCACCTTGCCACCTATGTGGAGGCGGAGTTGGGCGGCGCGCCGGCAAGCGACGCGCAAATTCTCGCCGAGATGGCGCCCTGTTTTGAAGAAGACGGCGCGCGTACCGACACGGTGGTGCTGGCCTGCACGCACTATCCATTGCTGCTCGACCGCTTGCGCCGGCTTTCGCCCTGGGAGGTGAATTTTGTCGATCCGGCGCCGGCCATTGCGCGGCGGGTCGTGGATCTGCTCGGTCCGGCGGCGGCCGCCGGCAAGGGAAGCGCCCGCGGCTTTTTCACCTCCGGTCGTGCTCCGCAGGCGGTTCTGGCCCGCTTTGGCATCTCTGTGCTGGCGCCGGCGACCGCCGCCGGCTGACCGGCGCCCAATCAAAAGTCATTGCCTGCAACAAAATTCAGCTTGGCTTGGGTTCGGGCGGCATTACGCTCTTGCGGGTGCTGGAGGCTTGGTCTTGGGGACAATCGCATGACCACCGCAGTTGCAACGCCGCATCCCACGGCAAAGTACCTCAATCGCTGGAACCAGCTCATTCTCGGCGTCATCGCCATGATGGCGATTTCCAGCCCGCAATACGTGTGGACGCTGTTTACGGGTCCGCTGAACCAGAAGCTCGGCACCACGCTCGCGGAGTTGCAGTGGACCGTCTCGCTCTTGGTCATCCTGCAGACGTGGTTCTCGCCGTTTCAGGCCTATTTGGTCGATCGCTTCGGGCCGCGCGCGCTGATCTCGCTGGGGGCGCTGCTCTCCGGCGGCAGTTGGGTGCTGTCCGCCTACGCCACCAATCTTTGGGCGCTTTATTTCACCTACGGCGTGCTCGGAGGCTTCGGCACCGGCATCATTTATGTCGGCATTATCGGGCTGATGGTGCGCTGGTTTCCAGACCATCGCGGGCTCGCCACCGGCCTTGCCGCCGCCGGATACGGCTTCGGCGCGTTCTTCACCAGTTTCCCCATCGACAGCATGATCAAGAGCGCGGGCTACGCACAGACATTCATCGTGTGGGGCGTCATCCAAGGCCTGATTGGCATCATCGCGGCGCAATGGCTGCGCACGCCACCCGAGGATCATCAAGCGCCGGTCGCGGCACGCGGCGCGGCCGCGGCGCAGCAAACGCGCCGTAGCTATTCGCCGCGTGAAATGCTCAAGAGCCCGGTGTTTTATCTGCTCTTTTTGATGATGAGCATGATGTCGACGTCCGGCCTGATGGTCGTCTTCAACGTCGGCCCGTTTGCCAAGGACTTCGGCGTAGCGAATTTGCCGGTACTGGGAATGGCGGCGCTGCCACTGTCGTTGACGTTCTCGCGCCTCACCAATGGCTTGACCCGGCCGTTCTTCGGATGGATTTCCGACCACATCGGCCGTGAGGCCACGATGGCGCTTGCTTTTGCGCTCGAATGCGCCGCCATCCTGGTCCTGTTCACCTACATCCACCAGCCGGCGCTATTCGTGGTGTTGAGCGGCTTGGTGTTTTTCGGCTGGGGCGAGATTTTTTCGCTGTTCCCCTCGACCTTGACCGATACGTTCGGCCCGAAATACGCGGCAACAAATTACGGCTTTCTCTATATCGCACAGGGTGTCGGCTCGATCCTGGCCGGCCCCGCGGCGGCCTTCCTCAAGCAGCAGACCGGAGGATGGACCGCCGTGTTCATCGTGGTCGCGGTGCTCGATGCCGTAACCGCCTTGCTTGCGATCACGGTGCTCCGCAGCCTGCGTCGCCGGCACCTCGCGCAAGGTTAAGGCCCCTGCCCGCAGGCCGCCCAAGGAACTGCCCGAGCGCCGCCCCAGCGCCCCAAAGGGCCGCTGCTGTTTGACACCGGGCGGCTTTCTCCCTAAATACCGCGCGCTGCGCGGGCCTACCCAGTAGGCCCGCGTGGTGTTTCGCGACCCGTGGTTTTGCTTGGCCGGCGCTTCGGCGCAAAACCTGTCGGTCCGGCCGCCTCCTTGAGCGAGGCGGCCGCGGACAAAGGAGGGCGCGATCCTCAAAGCCACAGGGCATGACCGCGAAAAGTGGTCTTTTCGGTTTTCGGACCAGATCATGCCCAAACAAACCAGAGGACGCGAATGACCAAGCGCCATGAGGCGAAGTACAAGATCGACCGCCGGATGGGACAGAACATCTGGGGCCGGCCGAAATCCCCGATCAACAAGCGCGAATACGGCCCGGGCCAGCACGGACAGCGGCGCAAGGGCAAGCTGTCCGACTACGGCGTGCAATTGCGCGCCAAGCAGAAGCTCAAGGGCTATTACGCCAATATGTCGGAACGTCACTTCCGCGGCATCTACGAAGAGGCGCGACGGCAGAAGGGCGACACCGGGGCCCACATGATCGAGTTGCTGGAGCGGCGCCTCGATACCGTGATCTATCGGGCCAAATTCGTTCCCACCGTATTCGCCGCGCGGCAATTCATCAGCCACGGCCACGTCAAAGTGAACGGCAGGCGCGTCACGGTCTCGAGCTTCCGCGTCAAGGTCGGCGACTTAGTCGAGGTCAAGGAAAAGTCGAAGCAGCTGGCGCTCGTACTCGAGGCGACCGGGCTCGCCGAACGCGACGTGCCGGACTACATCGAGGTCGACCACAGCAAAATGACCGCCACGCTGGCGCGTCTGCCGGCGGTGACCGAGGTCCCCTACCCGGTGGTGATGGAACCGCACCTGGTGGTCGAGTACTACTCGCGCTGATCTGAGCTAGACCTTGATCCAATTCGGATTGAATCGGATCAAGCTCTAAATTTTTTCTTTGAGCATGATCCCTCGGGTCAAGCCCGAGAGCAGGCTTATCCGAAAACCGGTTTCCACTAACAGGCGCTCAAATGCGAGGTGGGACCGGAGGCTTTCGAGAAAATTCCCAACGTCTGGGGGCGCACGGCGCCACCACAATGAAGCTATCGGCGTTGGGGGTGTCCGAACTGCGCGCGGCATCGGAGACCGCGTGGCAGCACGCGGTCGCCAAGCGGCGATGAAAGTCAGGCGGTGGCGGGAGCCTTCGTCACCACGCCCTTGTCTTTGAGCAGGGACTGCAGCTCGCCGGATTGGAACATTTCACGGATGATGTCGCAGCCGCCGACGAACTCGCCCTTGACGTAGAGCTGCGGGATGGTCGGCCAGTTGGAATAGCCTTTGATGCCCTGGCGCAGGTCATCATCCTCAAGAACGTTGAGGCCCTTATAGGCGACGCCCAGGTAATCGAGAATCTGCACCACTTGGCCGGAGAAGCCACACATCGGAAATTGCGGCGTGCCCTTCATGAACAGCACGACCTCGTTTCCCTTAACCTCATTGTCGATGAATTGATCGATAGACATTGCGGTTCATCCTTGCTGGGCCTGCGGGCCAATGGTCCCCGCAGCGAATCCCATCCTGTCGCCGTTGAATATAGGTGTACCGCAGAGCGCCCGCAAAGCCTATGTGCAGATTTCGTGTCGCAATCACAAAAGCTTCGCCAAACGGGCGCCCTTCGCAACGGCACCTGCGCAGAACGGAATTCTACCAGCCGTTAGCCGCAGAGAAGGAGGTCGCGCAGAACCCAGCGCTATGACCGCTCCGGCGTGCCGGTCTGCAGCGCCAGCGCATGCAGCTTGCCGCCCATTTCGGCCTTGAGCGCGTCATAGACGATCTGGTGCTGCTGCACGCGCGACTTGCCGCGAAACGATTCGGCGATGACGGTCGCCTTGTAATGATCGCCGTCGCCAGCGAGATCCTGGATCGTGACTTCGGCGTCCGGGATGCGGGCCCGGATGAGCCGCTCGATATCGCTGGCAACCATTGCCATTGTTGCGGACTTCCTCGATCGCCCCGCGGGTCAACTGATCGGCCCCTCTTTCATACACGTTACGTGCCACGCCCGCCAACCCCGCGGCCGCTTCGGCAGTGTCTCAGTTTTAAACCTCCAGTCAGAGTGGGCCATCGGTCGTAACGGCCACAAGAACTCCGAGATAATGAGACTACCGCCCGCCGCCCGCCATGTAATCCGGCAGCCAAGCCTCAAACCTGTCGCGCAGCTGCGCGACCACGACTGGCCGTTCGTCAGCGACTGCCAGGACGTGCCCCCCCGTCGTTCCGATTGTGCGCAGCGGCACACCGGCTTCGCGCGCACGGGCTGAAATCCGCCTGGCGTCCTCGCCTCTGACCGTCAGCACGTAGCGCGCCTGATCCTCCCCAAACCAAAACCCGTGAGCAAGACTATTTTGGGCAAGACCATTTTGGGCAGGACCATTTGTGGGATTTTCCAGCACAGCACCGATCCTCGAAGCCATGGCCATTTCGGCAAGCGCAACGAGGAGACCGCCGTCCGAAACGTCGTGGACGGCAGTGACCAGTCCATCGCGGATGAGACCGCGGACGAAGTCGCCGTGGCGGCGCTCCAGCGCGAGATCGACCGGAGGCGGCGCGCCCTCTTCGCGGCCGCAAATCTCGCGCAAGTACAACGACTGGCCAAGCCAGCCGCGTGTTTCGCCGACGAGCAGGATCGCCTCGCCGTCGGCCTTGAATCCAAGCGTCATCGATTTGGTGAAATTGTCGAGAAGCCCGACGCCGCCGATGGTGGGCGTCGGCAGGATCGCGCGGCCATTGGTCTCGTTGTAGAGCGAGACGTTGCCCGAGACGACCGGGAAATCGAGCGCGCGGCAGGCCTCGCCAATGCCGCCGATGCAGCCCACGAGCTGCCCCATGATCTCGGGCCGCTCGGGATTGCCGAAGTTGAGATTGTCGGTCAGCGCGCGCGGTTGCGCACCGACGGCGGAAAGATTGCGCCAGGCTTCCGCCACCGCCTGCTTGCCGCCCTCGAACGGATCGGCCTCGCAATAGCGCGGCGTGACGTCGGAGGTCAGCGCCAGCGCTTTCGGACCTTCATTGATGCGCACCACCGCGGCGTCGCCGCCAGGCCGCTGCACCGTGTTGCCGAGAATGACGTGATCGTATTGCTGCCAGACCCAGCGCTTGCTGCAGAGATCGGGCGAGCCGACGAGCGTCTCCAGCGCCTCGGCGATGCCCATCGGCGGCTTGATTGAACTTGCCTCGATCGCCGGCTGCTTCACGCTCGGCAGATGCGGGCGATCATAAAGCGGCGCTTCGTCGCCCAACTCCTTGATCGGCAGATCGGCCATCGTGGTGCCGCCATGCCTGACGACAAAGCGTCTGGACGGCGTGGTTTCGCCGACGATGGCGAAGTCGAGGCCCCATTTGCGGAAGATCGCTTCGGCTTCCTTTTCCTTCTCCGGCTTGAGCACCATGAGCATGCGCTCCTGGCTTTCCGACAGCATCATCTCGTAGGCGTTCATGCCGGTTTCGCGGCATGGCACCTTGTCGAGGTCGAGCGTAACGCCGAGATCGCCCTTGGCGCCCATCTCAACCGCCGAGCAGGTCAGCCCCGCCGCCCCCATGTCCTGGATGGCGATGACGCAGCCTTTCTCCATGATCTCGAGGCAGGCTTCGAGCAGCAGCTTTTCCGAGAACGGATCGCCGACCTGCACGGTCGGGCGCTTCTCTTCGGCGTCGGCGCCGAATTCGGCCGATGCCATGGTGGCGCCATGGATGCCGTCGCGCCCGGTTTTTGAGCCGAGATAGACGATAGGCATGCCGACGCCGGACGCGGCCGAATAAAAAATCTTGTCGGTCTCGGCGATGCCGACCGCCATGGCATTGACCAGGCAATTGCCATCGTAGCGGCGGTGAAAGCGCACCTCGCCGCCGACGGTCGGCACGCCGAACGAATTGCCGTAGCCGCCAACTCCGGCGACCACGCCGGCGACGAGATGGCGCGTCTTCGGATGCTGCGGATCGCCAAAGGACAATGCGTTGAGGCAGGCGATCGGCCGCGCGCCCATGGTGAATACATCGCGCAGGATGCCGCCGACGCCGGTCGCGGCACCCTGG